>NZ_JBXUJJ010000014.1:0-57540 GCF_059115485.1 Parageobacillus sp. NEAU-HV-2 | reverse complement strand
CAAAGCCGCCTTTCAACCAAAGACCATGCGGTCTTCGGTGTTATCCGGTATTAGCTCCGGTTTCCCGGAGTTATCCCGGTCTTACGGGTAGGTTGCCCACGTGTTACTCACCCGTCCGCCGCTAACCGAACAAGAGCAAGCTCCTGTTCGGTCCGCTCGACTTGCATGTATTAGGCACGCCGCCAGCGTTCGTCCTGAGCCAGGATCAAACTCTCCATAGAAAGTTGATTGGCTTATTTTAAATATTGTCCAGCTTCGGCTCCTAGCCCCTTGGGACGCTTCGGTCTCGCTGTGGCGGCAACACATTGGGTTAACTTCTCTGAGTAAACCCACGCAAGACCAAACTTTGTTTGGTCTGAGCCTCCTCGCGAGCCCTCCAGCGCCTGCCAGGGCTAATCAGTCGCCTCCGCTTTTCTATGTGGACGCTTCGTTTTGTTCAGTTTTCAAGGAACATTGTCTCCTGCTTGCGACTTTTTTATACTAACATATCCAAAAACAAGATGTCAATATTGTTTTTGTTATATCGCTTAACGACGTGTATTAATTTATCATGATTTTTTTATGTTGTCAACATTTTTTTGCTAAAAATATGTTTCATAACATTCCCGCTGACAAGCATAAGATGGTCACAGGACAACTTTAGAACAAAGGGGGAAAAAATACAATGAATTTTTTCTATGCATTAAATGGGCGGTCCCTAAAAAAAGCACTGATTATCGTTCTTTCCGCGTTTTTTACCGCCGCTATTTTATACTCGCATCAAATGCATAATGCGACTCTTTCTCTCTCTGCCGGTCCAAAGGCCATCTATAAAGTGGACAAAATCAAAAATGAAATAGCATTGACATTCGATATTAGCTGGGGGGATCGAAATGCCCTGCATATCCTCGATGTATTAAAACAAAATGGCATTAAAAATGCAACCTTTTTTTTATCGGCTTCGTGGGCAGAACGCCATCCAAACATCGTGAAGCGAATTAAAGAGGACGGCCACGAAATCGGCAGCATGGGTTATAACTTTTTGAACTATACAGAGCTAGAAAATGCGAAAATACGTCAAGATCTTATGGAAGCAAAGAAAGTATTTGACAACCTCGGAATAAAGGAAATAACATTATTGCGCCCTCCGGGAGGCAACTTTAATAAAAACGTTTTAAAAATTGCCGATTCTCTTGGCTACACAGTCGTTCACTGGAGCATTGATTCTAAAGATTGGCTTAACCCTGGAACGAAAACCATTGTAGAAAACGTTACAGACGATATGGAAGCTGGAGACATTATTTTGCTTCACGCCTCTGATTCCGCCAATCAAACGGCAAAAGCACTTCCAAAAATTATTGCAACAATGAAGGAAAAAGGTTACCGCAATGTTACTGTTTCGCAACTGATTGCGAACGGAGATGCAAGCAGCAAAGAAATCAATTAAACGGTCGTAAGTTCGATCCGATTTTTACACAAAAAAAGGAGGATTGCTTCCTCCTTTTCGGTTATGATCTCGCGCTACCTGTTAATTTATGCAGTATAAGAAGCTGATAAGCATTGCAAACTAATAACGGAAATAACATTAAATAAAGCCAGTCCCGATCATTAATACGCAATACAGGAAACCATTCAATCACTGTCACGACAACCATGAAGAACAAAGCTGGCACAAACGCGCCTTTATTTGTTTGCGCGCTTTTTATATACGCTACAACAAGCCCGATCACTAAAATAAATAAAGCCACTAATATGTAACTAACGACAGACTCCCCCTTTGCCGCAAACGCTTGATAACGGAAATATACTAGATCAAACAGTACTAACAAAATTAACACCATTTGTACAGCGTTCCACAGTGAAGCAGAGCGGAAAATTCCGAGCCCAAAGCGATGGATGGTTAAATAAGCAAAAAAACCTGCTTGACTAACGACACTAAAAATAAAGCCGACACCAATGTGCCACATCAATACAGCGAGAATTTCCACTATGTCCAATTGCAACAGCAGCTTTTGGTATTCACCCCAATTAAAAATAATTCCTATAATTGCTGCCGTGATTCCCCCGATCGCTAATGTTGTTAAAAATAAACGCACCCATTTACGGCTGTTCACAACTCCATCCTCCATTATTCTCAACATGATTCGATTCGCTTTAAATTTTATCAACGACTTAGGAATAAAGCAAATGCATATTTTTTGGGCGAAAATTCATATTAAGGGTAAGGGACTTTTGCAGAAAGGAGCTTACCTACATGAAAAAAAGCACATTGCTCCTATTATTGAGCTATTTCCTTATCCTTAGCTCTTGTGCTCCTCAAGAAATTAGTTCGCCACCCCCTGATTACGACGAAACAAAAAAAATGGTCGTTGATATTTTGAAAACAGATGAGGGGAAAAAGGCGATTCAAGAAATCATGACGGATGAAAAAATGAAACAACAGCTCGTCATGGAGCAAACCGTCATTAAAGAAACGCTTCAACAAATACTGACTTCCGAACAAGGAGTGAAATTTTGGGAGAAAGCATTACAAGATCCCAAATTTGCGGAAAGCTTTGCCAAAAGCTTAAAAACGGAGCATGAAAAAACGATCAAAGCCTTGATGAAAGACCCGGAATACCAAGGGATGATGATAGATATTTTGAAAAATCCAGAAATGGAAAAGGCTATGATAGATGTGTTAAAAAGCAAGGAATTTCGCAAACATCTGCAACAAGTCATCACCGAAACGCTGAACAGCCCATTGTTCCAAGCAAAAATTCAAGACATATTAATCAAATCGGCTGAAAACATACAGCAGGAAACGAAAAAACAAGGCGAAGATGAAAAAGGCGGAGAGGGAGAAGAAAGCAGCGGCAATCAGCAAGGACAGGGAGGAAGCTAAAAGGAGAACATCTCATTAGAGATGCTCTCCTTTTTTATTTAATTTAACATTTTTCGATAATTTTACGGGCAATGTCCATATATATTTTTCCAATCGGATGATCCTCGGCATACACCGATGGAGCAAAATCGTCATCATTCCAGTCTGGTTGCTGCAGCGGCAATTGGCCTAATAGTTCCGTTTGCAACTCCTTGGCAAGCTTCTCGCCCCCGCCTTTGCCGAATACATATTCTCTTTCGCCTGTTTTGCGGCTTTCAAAATAGGACATATTCTCAATCACACCGATGATTTCATGCTCGGTACGAAGCGCCATTGCCCCTGCGCGCGCCGCCACAAACGCCGCTGTTGGATGCGGAGTAGTAACGATGATTTCTTTGCACGATGGGAGCATCGTATGGACATCTAACGCCACATCCCCTGTTCCAGGAGGTAAATCCAATAATAGATAGTCTAGGTCGCCCCATTCCACTTCTTTGAAAAAGTTATTTAACATTTTTCCTAACATTGGACCGCGCCAAATAACAGGGGCATTATCTTCGACAAAAAAGGCCATGGAAATGACTTTTACGCCAAAACGTTCCACTGGAATAATTTTATCGCCGCGCACCGTCGGACGTTCGACAATGCCCATCATGTCCGGAACGCTAAACCCATAAATATCGGCATCAATAAGCCCTACCTTTTTGCCAAGACGGGCGAGAGAAACAGCCAAATTGACGGAAACGGTCGACTTTCCGACCCCACCTTTTCCGCTGGCAATCGCAATGTAAGTTGTTTTTGATTGGTTCGCTTCATATTTTTCCACTACTTCCTCAGGAAGCTGTGCAAACCGCAAGCCTACCGAGGCAGCGCCCGCATCCTTTAATAGTTGGACAACCGTTGTTTGCACCCGAAGCTGTTCTGCTGTTCCCGTTTTGGCTAATGCAATTTTGACACTAACATGGTTTTTGTCTTCCTTAATTTTAATTTCTTGGATCGCATTTGTTTCCTTAAACGTTTTGTTTAAAAACGGATCTTTGATGTTTTCAAGCAGCGCTCTAACCTCGTTCTCCGTAAGCATCGATCATCACCAGCCCTTATGTATGTATTGCGTTTCATATTTTTACTATATCATACATAATGATCGCATAGCCATTATGTAAAAAAAAGGAATCCCCTACTCCGGGGGATTTTTTTCATTGGAAAAATATCGCAGTACTCCTTTATATATCGAGGCGGCGAGTTTTGTTTGATAATGATCGGAAGCTAAAAGTTCCCTCTCTTCCGGATTGGATAAAAAGCCTACTTCCACGAGCGCGCCAGGTTTTTTCGCATATTTTAACAAATAAACGGTATCAATTATTTTGGCTACACGGTTTGTATTTTCGAGATTACGCCGCAGTTCACTCTGGATAAACCTAGCAAGCCGTTCATTTTCTATCAATGAACCATAATAAAAAGTCTGCGCACCACGCCAACGCGGAGAAGGGATCGCATTGAGATGGATGCTAATAAATAAATCCGCTTCTGATTCATTAATAAAGGTGACGCGCTTTCGCAAATCTTCTGTTTTCCGACGGCTGTAGCCGCGCGTGTCTTTATCAGCGAGATCGCTGTCCGTTTCTCTTGTCATCAGCACGAGCGCTCCTTGCTGCTGCAAGTAGTCGCGCAATTTCATCGCCACTTTCAGCGCCACTTCTTCTTCCACCACATCGCCGCCAACCGCTCCGCCATCTGGTCCGCCGTGACCAGGGTCTAAAATGATAATCCTTCCAGATAGCGGAAGATTCCATGATTTTGTTGAAGTGGGATCAGAAAAAAGGTATTGGAAAAAAACAACAATAATTGTAAAACTAATGACGAGAGCACCCAACCATTTCCCTTTCATTGTTTCTCCTCCTGCGTTTCCCCTTCTCTATCTTATATGGGACAAGAGTCAAAAATAGAACTTCTTTTAGTGAAGTTTCAAGCGCCGGCGTTTTTTTCCTTTTTCAAATCCTTCTGTCCACCAATAAATGATATAATGCTCGCATGTATAATAAAGCGATTCGCTTGCCAATCCGTCATCGATATCCCCCCAAAAGCAAAGGAAATCGAATAATGTACCGATCAAATATTTTTCCTCTTGCGCACATCGTCTTCTTACGCTTTCTGCCGGCTCCCCATAATAACCAAACCGGCTGTAGTTGGCACCAAGCAAATACGCTTCAATCGCGATATCGATACATCCTTCCTCAATAACGGATGGGAATAAGCGATACATATGGTAAAAAGGGCCAAAATGTTCAATGACTTTCGTTTTTAACTTTTCTAACGACAGCTCGCGCAACATTTTTCGTTCGTATAGTATTTGTTTTTCCCGTTTTTTCTCCTTAAATGAAGTAATGACATTCATGTTCTTTCACGCTCCTTTAGGATGTAGTTTTTAACGATTCATCCTAAACATGCGTGAAGAAAAAAGATGGGGAAAAGAAAAAAATCCCAGCCGATATGGCTGAGATTTGTGGAAAAATACGATTAACGTTTGGAGAATTGCGGAGCGCGACGAGCACCCTTGAGACCGTATTTTTTCCGTTCTTTCACGCGAGCATCGCGTGTTAATAATCCTGCGCGTTTTAATACTTGGCGATAATCCGGGTCTACTTGCAATAACGCACGGGCGATGCCGTGACGAATCGCACCTGCTTGGCCAGCAAATCCGCCGCCTTTTACGTTTACTAATACATCATAATTTCCTAACGTTTCTGTTAACACTAGCGGTTGTTTTACCACTTCGATTAACGCTTCCGTTGGGATATACTCACGAATGTCACGGTTGTTCACGATAATACGTCCGTCGCCTGGAACGAGGCGTACGCGCGCAACAGAGCTTTTGCGACGACCTGTGCCATAATATTGTACCTGTGCCAAAATAATACCCTCCTTTATCAATTATCCGCGAATTTCATAAACTTCTGGTTTTTGCGCTTGATGTGGATGTTCGCTTCCACGATATACGTGCAGTTTTTTAAACATTTGACGACCTAGACGGCCTTTTGGAAGCATTCCGCGTACCGCTCTCTCAATCATTTGCTCTGGATAGTTTGTACGCATTTCCAATGCCGTTCTTACTTTTAATCCGCCTGGATGCAAGCTATGGCGATAATATAATTTTTTCGTTAATTTTTTCCCGGTTAATTCCACTTTATCTGCATTGATCACGATGACATGATCGCCGCAATCTACGTGTGGTGTGAATGTCGGCTTATGTTTGCCGCGCAAAATTGCTGCTACTTCACTTGCAAGGCGTCCTAACGTTTTGCCAGCAGCGTCAACAACGTACCATTTACGTTCTACTTCATTTGGCTTCGCCATGTAAGTTGTACGCATTCTATTCCCTCCTAAAATAAAAAATAAACATGCAATTTACTATAGAATTTATCTCAACACGATTACTTTCCGGGGCTAATCGTGGAAAAATACATACCATATGATATAATATCTCTTTAGCATATCAATGTCAAGAAAATGTTACACCAGGACTAGTTGTCATAATATACTTTCCATAAATACAGTCCTTGAGGCGGAGCAGTCGGGCCAGCATAACGCCGGTCTTTTGCTTCCAAAATAGCGGAAATGCTGTCTGCGCCCCGCTTTCCTTGCCCAACCTCCAAAACAGTCCCGACGATAATCCGCACCATATTATACAAAAATCCGTTGCCAACCAGACGGAATTCCAACATTTCCTCATCGACGGTCACGTCCGCTTGATAAATAGTGCGTATACGATCATCGACGTCGGTTTTTGCGGAACAAAAGCTCGTAAAATCATGTGTCCCCTCGATGAATCGCAACGCTTGTTTCATTGCTTCGATATCCAGTGCATACGGATAATGATAGCAGTAATGACGCAAAAACACATCGGGCTCTTTGGCGTTTCGCACTTTATACCGATATTCTTTTGCCTTGGCAGCAAAACGGGCATGAAAGGAAGCATCTACTTCCTGCACATGTTTAATCACAATATCATCCGGCAATAGAGCATTTAACGCTTTTTTCCATTGTTGGGGCGAAAGCGATAAAGCCGTATCGAAATGAATCACTTGCCCGCATGCATGAACACCGGCATCCGTCCTTCCTGAAGCTGTTACACGCACCGTTTGGCCCTTATGCATTTGTGTCAGCACTCTTTCAAGCTCCCCTTGCACCGTGCGCTTGCCAGGCTGAACTTGATAGCCGGAAAAATACGTACCATCATAGGCAAGCGTACATTTCATCCGTTTATTATTCATCATTTTCTCCTCGCTATGAACGTAATAAGAACAACGCAACAGCCAGCAGAAATACTGCTATTAGAAAAACGGTATCGGTCCATTTCCATACCAACTGGCGAAATTTCGTTCTTCCTTCGCCGCCGCGGTAGCCGCGCGCTTCCATCGCGGTTGCCAGTTCTTCAGCGCGTTTAAACGAACTGATAAATAGCGGAACAAGCAGCGATACAATCGCTTTCATTCTTTCCGAAAATCGGCCTCCAGTAAAATCGACGCCGCGGGCTGTTTGTGCTTTCATAATTTTCTCCGTCTCTTCCATTAGCGTCGGGATAAAACGAAGAGAAATAGACATCATTAGCGCCAGTTCATGGACAGGAACGCGCATTTTTTTTAGCGGCGCCAGCAGGCTTTCCACTCCGTCAGTCACTTCGATCGGGGTGGTGGTTAAGGTTAATAAAGTAGTAATGATAATAAGCAGTAGAAAACGCAGCGAAATAAAAATTCCTTGCTTGACGCCGCCTTCGTAAATCGAAAAGGAACCGATGTGGTACAGCACATCCCCTTCTTTTGTCATAAAGACATGCAGCAAAAAAGTAAAGACGATAATCCATATAATCGGCTTTAAACCTCTAATCACAAACGATAACGGGATGCGCGACAACGCGAGAAAACCAAATGTAAATACCGTTAATACAGCATACGTAACGCTATTATTCGCTAAAAAGACAATAAATACGTACATAAAGATGATTAACAGTTTAGCACGAGGGTCCATGCGGTGAATGACGGAATTGCCAGGTACATATTTGCCAATAATCATGCTATTCATCATGAGCGTTCACCTTCGAAAATAATTTTCGCACCGCATCTACTGTTTGTTCGATCGTTAAACATGGGGACGGCAAAGTAATTCCTAACCGTTTTTCCAATTCCAGTTTTAGCCGCACCGTTTCTGGCACGCTGAGACCGATTTTCGCCAAATCATCGCTGTCTTGGAAAATTTGCTCCGGCGTTCCCCTTTTCCATACGGTTCCTTGATGCATGACAATCATATAATCTGCATACATAGCGGCGTCTTCCATACTATGGGTAACTAACACGGTCGTCAGCTGCTTTTCACGATGAAGGCGGTAGAACATTTCCATGATTTCTTTACGCCCGCGCGGGTCTAATCCAGCCGTCGGTTCATCTAAAACAATGACATCCGGTTCCATCGCCAGTACCCCGGCAATGGCAACACGGCGCATTTGCCCACCGCTTAAATCAAACGGAGACTTGTTTAATACATCTTCTGGAAGCCCGACTAGCTTAATTAGCTCTCTTGCCTTCTTTTTTGCTTCCCCCTCAGGTATGCCAAAATTCATCGGCCCGAAACATATATCTTTTTCTACCGTCTCTTCAAATAGCTGATGTTCCGGAAATTGAAAGACGATGCCGACTTTTTTGCGCAGCGGTTTTAAATCTTTTTGGCGTTTTTTACTGGTAATCGTTTGGTTTCCAACCTTTACGGTTCCGCTTGTCGGCTGAAGCAAACCGTTTAGATGCTGAAGCAACGTCGATTTTCCTGAACCAGTATGACCAATAACCGCCACATAAGAACCGCTTTCAATCATGATGTCCACGTCGTATAACGCTCGACGGGCAAACGGTGAGTTGGCATTATATACATGTTCTACCTTTTGGAATATAATGTCCATAATTCTTCTACCAACTCCTCTAACGTAAAGTAGCTTGAAGATAGCGGGATTCCACACTGCTTTAGCCGGTCTCTTACTTTTACCGCAAACGGCAAATCTAAACCAATTCGCTCTAGTTTTGTCCCAAGCGCAAAAATTTGTTTCGGTGTTCCTTCTGTCATTATTTCCCCTTTATTCATGACAATAACGCGGTCGGCCTTAGCAACTTCCTCTAAATCATGGGTAATGGACAACACAGTGATGCGTTGTTTTTTGTTTAAATCACGGACCGTGTCTAATACTTCCTGCCTTCCTTTCGGATCTAGCATCGATGTTGCCTCATCTAAAATGATGAGGTCTGGTCGCAGCGCCAAAATGCCCGCGATTGCCACGCGTTGCTTTTGACCGCCGGAAAGGTGATGCGGCTCATGATGCAAAAACTCTTCCATATGAACTTTCCGAATCGCTTCATGGACTCTTTTGACCATCTCGTCGCGAGGAACCCCGTTGTTTTCCAGAGCAAAAGCGACATCATCTTCTACCGTTGTTCCGACAAACTGATTATCTGGATTTTGGAACACCATGCCAACGCGACGGCGGATTTCCCAAACCGTCTGCTCATCCAGAACGTGGTGAAACAGCTTAATCACACCGCTTTCCGGCTTTAACAATCCGACCAGCAGCTTAGCAATCGTCGATTTTCCCGACCCGTTGTGTCCGACGATCGCCAGCCACTCCCCGCGCTTCACTTGAAATGTTACATTTTGCACAGCATAATCAGATTGATTTGGATAGCGAAAACATAGCTTTTCGACCGATAAAATGGTTTCTGCCATAATTCCTTCTCCTTGTCTCTTCTATCTCTCATCTCTACTCTACTACAAAAAAGGAAAATAAAAAAAGGGCATAGATCCAGTTCAAAAGAAACTGTCTCGCCCTTGTTAGTCAACAGAACTGCTTTACACTAGTTCAATGATCACCATTGGTGCTCCATCGCCGCGGCGAGGACCAAGTTTCATAATCCGAGTATAACCGCCTTGGCGATCTTGATAACGCGGTGCAATATCGCTGAACAGCTTTTGCAGCGCGTCTTGACCTGTTTCACTGTTTGCTACTTCGTTGCGGATGAATGCTGCCGCTTGACGACGTGCATGCAAATCACCGCGCTTGCCAAGCGTGATCATTTTTTCAACCACTGAGCGCAATTCTTTCGCACGCGCCTCTGTTGTTTCAATACGCTCATTAATGATTAAATCTGTTGCTAAATCGCGAAGCAATGCTTTACGTTGAGCGCTTGTACGTCCTAATTTTCTGTATGACATAAAGTGTCCCTCCTTTTTAACATTTTTGCATGATCTCCGATGCAAAAACCGTTTTCCACTTCATCCCAATGACTTAAGTTACGGGCTTTCGTGGTATATACTTTTGTAACATGAAAATACTAGTTAAACAACGTTAACTAGTCATCTTTCCGCAGGCTAAGTCCGAGTTCAGCCAGCTTCGCTTTTACTTCTTCGAGAGATTTGCGACCAAGATTGCGCACTTTCATCATATCTTCTTCTGTTTTTTGCGTCAGTTCTTGAACCGTGTTGATGCCGGCACGTTTCAAGCAGTTGTAGGAACGGACGGAAAGATCAAGCTCTTCAATAGTCATTTCGAGCACTTTTTCTTTTTGATCTTCTTCTTTTTCCACCATGATTTCCGCATTTTGCGCTTCATCTGTCAGGCTGACGAAAATATTTAAGTGCTCGGTTAAAATTTTCGCACCGAGAGAAATGGCTTCTTTCGGTCCAATGCTTCCATCTGTCCACACATCAATGGTTAACTTATCATAGTCCGTCACTTGTCCGACACGCGTATTCTCTACTTGATAAGAAACGCGTGAAACAGGTGTATAAATCGAATCGATAGGGATAACGCCTATTGGCTGATCCTCGCGCTTGTTGGCCTCAGCTGGAACATACCCACGTCCCCGTTTGGCGGTCATTCTCATGCGCAAACGTCCGCCTTCTGCCAACGTAGCAATATGAAGGTCCGGGTTTAAAATTTCCACATCGCTATCGTGAGTAATATCAGCAGCTGTGACAACTCCTTCACCCTGTACATCAATTTCCAACGTTTTTTCTTCATCGGAATAAATCTTTAACGCTAATTTTTTTATGTTCAAAATGATTGCTGTCACATCTTCTACGACGCCATCAATCGTTGAGAACTCATGCAGTACACCATCTATTTGTACCGATGTCACAGCAGCACCAGGGAGTGAAGATAATAGGATACGACGTAAGGAGTTACCCAAAGTTGTACCATATCCACGCTCAAGCGGTTCGACGACGAATTTGCCGTATTTGGCATCTTCGCTGATTTCAACCGTTTCGATTTTCGGTTTTTCAATTTCAATCATCGATTATTATACCCTCCTTCAAAACGTCGAGACCCCGACCAAACGATACACGCCTAATCGAAATTCCCCCATGAATAAGTTCCCAAATGTGTAAATGGCTAATGTTTTCCCTGTATATAATGATACTTATCATATCCCATTATTGACAAGGATACAAATTCTATACAGGGATATTACACACGGCGACGTTTTGGCGGACGGCATCCATTGTGCGGGATAGGAGTTACGTCTTTAATCGCTGTAATTTCCAATCCAGCTGCTTGCAATGCACGGATCGCTGCCTCACGGCCAGCACCAGGTCCTTTTACGTTTACCTCTACTGTTTTCATTCCATGTTCCATCGAAGCTTTTGCGGCTGCTTCCGCTGCCATTTGCGCCGCAAATGGTGTCGATTTACGGGAACCTTTAAAACCTAACGCTCCAGCGCTGGACCAAGCAATCGTATTTCCGTGAACATCTGTAATCGTTACGATCGTATTGTTAAAAGTGGAACGAATATGAGCAATACCCGTATCAATATTTTTTCTTACACGGCGTTTGCGTGTATTTGTTTTACGTGCCATTCGTGGAATTACCTCCTTTGCTTAATTATTTTTTCTTGTTCGCTACAGTACGGCGTGGACCTTTACGTGTGCGAGCATTGTTTTTCGTATTTTGACCGCGAACTGGCAAGCCGCGACGGTGGCGAAGGCCACGATAGCATCCGATCTCCATTAAACGTTTAATATTTAACGATACTTCGCGACGAAGATCTCCTTCCACTTTCAAGCGGCCGACGATCTCGCGAATTCTTCCTAATTCTTCTTCTGTCAAGTCACGAACGCGTGTATCTTCGGAAACGCCTGCTTCTTTCAAGATTTTTTGTGCGGTTGGTTTGCCGATTCCGTAGATATATGTTAACGAAATGACTACACGTTTGTCACGAGGAATATCTACACCTGCAATACGTGCCATATTGTACACCTCCTTAAAGATTACCCTTGTCGTTGTTTATGTTTTGGATTTTCGCAAATCACCATAACTTTACCACGTCTACGAATAACTTTGCATTTTTCGCAAATAGGTTTTACAGATGGTCTTACTTTCATGTCTTTTACCTCCCTGTCAAACGGAGTGCTTTCATTATTTATAACGATACGTGATTCGACCGCGTGTCAAATCATACGGAGATAATTCTACCGTAACTTTATCTCCAGGTAAAATCCGAATGAAATGCATGCGAATTTTACCAGAAACATGCGCCAATACAGTATGACCATTTTCTAATTCTACACGAAACATCGCGTTTGGCAATGTTTCGACTACAGTACCTTCCACTTCAATTACATCGTCCTTAGCCATCGAGCGGCTCTCCCTCCTTCGAATGAGTAACATAGTGTTACGAAAAACTGAATGAACACCATATTCGCCAACAGCTCTACAATCCGTGTCCATCATGATTATATTAGAGGGTTGTCAAAATTTCATAGCCATTTTCTGTAATGGCGATCGTATGCTCAAAATGGGCACACATCTTTCCGTCTACTGTAACGACGGTCCAGTTATCAGCAAGTGTTTTTACATAGCGGCTGCCCGCATTGACCATCGGTTCAATACACAACGTCATTCCTGGTTTTAAACGCGGTCCTTTATTCGGCGGACCATAATGCGGAATTTGCGGGTCTTCATGTAAGTCTTGACCAATTCCATGTCCAACATACTCGCGAACAATCGAAAAATGATGAGATTCCACATATGTTTGAATCGCGTGCGAAATATTGGACAAACGAGCACCTGGTTTTGCTTCCTCTAATCCTATATATAAGGATTTTTCCGTTACTTCAAGAAGTTTTTTCGTTTCTTCTGCAATTTCTCCAACAGGATACGTCCATGCAGAGTCAGCATGATAACCATTATATTGGGCCCCGACATCAATGCTAATAATATCGCCTTCTTTTAATACCCGGTCGCCAGGAATTCCGTGAACAAGCTCTTCATTGACAGAAGCGCAAATGCTTCCTGGAAATCCGTTGTATCCTTTAAACGAAGGAATGGCACCGTATTGGCGTATCACTTTTTCAGCAATCGCATCTAACTCTTTCGTTGTAATCCCAGGACGAATATGTTTTTCTAACTCTTTTCGGGTCAGCGCCACGATTTTCCCGGCCTCGCGCATGATTTCAATTTCACGCGGAGTTTTGCAAATAATCATTATTGTAATCCTCCGAGAAGCTCACGAATATCGGCGAATACTTTTTCAATATCTTGCTGTCCGTTGATGTGGCGTAGGTATCCTTTTTTCTCGTAAAAATCCAGCAGCGGCTGCGTTTGTTTGACGTTTACTTCGAGCCGGTTGGCTACCGTCTCTTCGTTATCATCGGCGCGTTGGTATAGTTCGCCGCCGCATTTATCGCAAACGCCTGGCTTTGCCGGCGGATTAAATACTAGATGGTACGTTGCGCCACAATTTTTGCAAATTCTTCTTCCTGTCAGCCGTTCCATTAAAATATCTTTATCTACATGAATATGAATGACATAATCAATCGAGCGGTTTAATTCGGCAAGAATGTTTTCTAACGCTTCCGCTTGGGCAACCGTCCGTGGGAATCCGTCTAGCAAAAACCCTTTTTGACAATCGTCTTTGCTTAAACGTTCGCGAACGATGCCGATGGTTACTTCATCCGGAACAAGATCGCCGCGATCCATATATTCTTTTGCTTGCAATCCTAATGGTGTCCCCTCTTTAATGGCCGCACGGAACATATCACCAGTGGAAATATGCGGAATTCCGTATGTTTCAACAATTTTTTCCGCTTGAGTACCTTTTCCGGCACCAGGCAAACCCATTAGTACTAAATTCATCCTCGCTCCCCCTCAGCTCTAAGAGGCAAGAGGCGGTTGCTCCTAACCTCTTTATTTAATAAAACCTCGATAGTGACGTTTCACAAGCTGGCTTTCTAGCTGTTTCATTGTCTCGAGCGCAACACCGACGACAATGAGCAAACTGGTCCCGCCGATACGAGCGGAAGGCGGTAAATTAGCAAAATTGACAAAGAACACAGGAAGAATCGCGATTGCTGCTAAGAATATCGAACCGACAAAGGTAAGCCGGTATAAAATTTTGGTGACATACTCCTGTGTATTTTTCCCTGGACGTATCCCTGGGATATAACCACCTTGTTTTTTCAAGTTGTCCGCCATTTGTTCAGGATTGACTTGAACAAAGGCATAGAAATACGTAAAGGCGATAATTAATAGCACGTAAATGACCATACCAACTGGGTGTGCATAGTCAAATGTTTTTCGAATCCACAATGTTACATCATTCGATCCAAAGAACGATGCAATTGTCGGTGGAGCAATAAGAAACGACACAGCAAAAATCACTGGAATAACTCCCGCTGGATTGACTTTCAGCGGCAAATGGGTGGAATGCCCGCCAACTGGGCTCCGTCCTTCCAGTCGTTTAGCATATTGAATCGGAATTTTCCGCAATGCTTGTTGGATGTAAATAACGCCAACGATAACGGCAACTACCGCTAACGCAACAAGCAGAAGCTTCACAATACGCAAAAACAAATCTTCGCCAACATTTTCAAATTGCTGCGCGTAAATTTGGTTGAGCACAGCAGGGATACCGGAAACGATCCCAGCAAAAATAATAATCGAAATGCCGTTTCCTACACCTTTGGCAGTGATTTGTTCACCAAGCCACATAAGAAATGCCGTTCCGGCTGTTAAAACCGTTGCGATTAATAAATAGGTTGGTATGCCAGGGTCTTTTATGAGCGCTCCTGACGCCATACGGTTAAAACCATACGACATTCCAAGCGCCTGAATAAAACCTAAAACGATCGTAAAATAGCGGGTAAACTGAGCTAATTTACGTCGTCCAACCTCACCTTGTTTTGACCACTCCGTAAATTTAGGAACAACATCCATCTGCAACAGCTGTATGATGATGGATGCTGTAATATATGGCATGACGCCCATCGCAAAAATGGAGAAGTTTTTCAATGCCCCGCCGCCGAATATGTTGAGAACGCCAAAAGCGTTTAGCTGATCCTGCACTTTTAAGACGTCCGCATTCACATTCGGAACGGGGATAAATGTTCCAATTCGGAACACAACGAGCATAAGAAGAGTAAAGATAATTTTTTTTCTTATATCACCGACGCGCATAAAGTTGGAGATTGTCCGAAACATTAAATCACCTCAGTTTTACCGCCAGCAGCTTCGATTGCCTCTTTCGCCGAAGAGGAGAATTTGTGAGCTTTTACCGTTAATTTTTTCTCAATTTGTCCTTTGCCTAAAATTTTCACGCCCGATTTTAATTTGCTGATAACTCCTGTTTCAAGCAGCAACTCAGGTGTTACTTCTGTTCCGTCTTCAAAACGATTTAATTTATCAAGGTTGACAATCGCATATTCTTTACGATTGATGTTGGTAAAACCGCGTTTTGGAAGACGACGGAATAAAGGAGTTTGACCACCTTCAAAACCAATTCGTACCCCACCGCCAGAGCGGGCGTTTTGACCTTTTTGACCTCTGCCGGACGTTTTGCCGTTACCAGAACCAATACCGCGACCGACACGATTACGTTCTTTCCGGGAACCCGGCGCTGGTTGTAATTCATGAAGTTTCATGGCGAAGCACCTCCTTATGATCGTTATTCTTCAATTTCTTTTACTTGGACAAGGTGTGCAACTTTGTTAATCATCCCGCGAATCGCAGGATTATCGTTATGAATGACAGTTTGATGCATTTTCCGTAAGCCTAATGTTTTAACGGTAATCCGTTGATCTTCCGGACGACCGATAACGCTGCGAGTGAGGGTAATCGCTAATTTTTTTGCCACTGTATTTCCCTCCTTATCCTAACAGTTCCTCAACTGTTTTGCCGCGCAATCTCGCTACATCTTCAGCACGTTTTAATTGTTTTAATCCGTCCACTGTAGCGCGCACCATGTTTACTGGCGTGTTTGAACCGATCGATTTGGAAAGAATATCGCTGATACCTGCTAACTCCAATACGGCACGTGCCGGACCACCGGCGATAACCCCTGTACCTTCGGATGCAGGTTTTAAAATGATTTTTCCGGCGCCAAAATGGCCGATCACTTCGTGAGGGATCGTTGTGCCAACCATCGGCACTTCAATTAAATTTTTCTTTGCATCTTCAATCGCTTTGCGAATCGCATCCGGAACTTCTTGTGCTTTCCCTGTACCAAAACCGACATGACCGTTTTTATCGCCGACAACGACTAATGCAGAAAAGCGTAAACGACGTCCACCTTTTACTACTTTTGCAACACGGTTCACCGCTACTACGCGCTCTTCGAGTTCAAGTTTATTTGGATCGATACGACGCATCTTTGTCCCTCCTTTATGATTAAAATTCCAAGCCAGCTTCACGAGCAGCATCGGCAAGTGCTTTTACCCGTCCATGGTATAAGTATCCGCCGCGGTCAAATACCACTTTTTTAATACCTTTTTCCAATGCCCGTTTTGCTACTAATTCACCGACTTTTTTAGCCGCTTCAATATTTCCAGTCGATTCTAAGTCAAATTCTTTATCTAATGTAGAAGCGCTGACAATCGTTACTGCTTTCATGTCATCAATAATTTGCGCATAAATGTGTTTATTGGAACGGAACACATTTAAGCGTGGACGTTCAGCAGTTCCAAATATTTTTTTACGAACGCGTGCGTGTCTTCTTTTACGAACTGCGTTTCTATCAACTTTCGTGATCATTTATGTCACTCCTTTCATTTCGCTAAGCCGCGTTATTTACCAGTTTTACCTTCTTTAAGACGTATAACTTCACCTTCGTAGCGAATTCCTTTACCTTTGTATGGCTCAGGTGGACGCACTGCGCGAATGTTCGCAGCAAGTTCGCCAACACGTTGTTTATCTGCACCTTTTACAATGATTTTTGTTTGCGAAGGAACTTCAATTTCTAATCCTTCTTCCGGTTCCATTTCTACCGGATGAGAATAACCGACGCTAAGGACAAGTTTTTTGCCTTGTTTCGCCGCACGGTATCCGACACCAACGAGCTCGAGCGCTTTTTCGTATCCTTTCGATACGCCTTCTACCATGTTTGCAAGCAAGCTGCGAGTTGTACCATGAAGCGCACGATGATGTTTCTCGTCGCTTGGGCGAGTAACTGTGATCACATTATCTTCTACTTTGATTGTCATATCTGGATGAAAAGTGCGAGTTAATTCACCTTTTGGCCCTTTTACTGTAACGGTATTGCCGTTCACCGTTACTGTTACACCAGAAGGAATTTCAATTGGCTTTTTACCGACACGTGACATGTACAAACACCTCCATTCTTAACAAAATGAATTACCATACGTATGCGATTACTTCGCCGCCAGTTCCTTTTTGACGTGCTTCTTTATCCGTTAAAATGCCTTGCGATGTAGAAAGAATTGCGATTCCTAATCCGTTCAATACACGAGGCACTTCATGGGCTTTAACATAAACGCGCAAACCTGGTTTGCTGATGCGTTTTAAGCCAGTGATTACACGTTCGTTATTTGGACCGTATTTTAAGAAAATGCGAAGAATGCCTTGCTTGTTGTCTTCAATGTATTCGTAATCACGAATAAAGCCTTCGCGTTTTAAAATTTCCGCGATTTCACGTTTCATTTTCGAAGCCGGCACTTCAAGCTTCTCGTGACGTACCATGTTCGCATTACGAATGCGAGTAAGCATATCTGCAATTGGATCTGTCATCACCATTATGTTTTACCTCCTTCCCAATTCATGGGTTTATTACCAGCTTGCTTTTTTAATACCTGGAAGTTGACCTTTATATGCTAGTTCACGGAAACAAATACGGCAAAGTTTAAATTTGCGATAAACGGAATGCGGACGGCCGCAGCGTTCGCAGCGGGTATACGCTCTTACTTTAAACTTTGGCGTACGTTTTTGTTTCGCGATCATTGATTTTTTAGCCACGATTTCGCCTCCCTTGCTTTACGGATGGGATTCATTATTTTTGGAATGGCATGCCGAGCAATGTTAAAAGTTCACGTG
This sequence comes from Parageobacillus sp. NEAU-HV-2, assembly GCF_059115485.1. Lineage (NCBI taxonomy): Bacteria > Bacillati > Bacillota > Bacilli > Caryophanales > Anoxybacillaceae > Parageobacillus > Parageobacillus sp. NEAU-HV-2. The sequence goes on along the minus strand of NZ_JBXUJJ010000014.1, from coordinate 39,339 downwards.
CTTCTTCGTCCGTGTTGGCTGTCGTAACAATGACGATATCCATACCGCGCACTTTATTGACTTTATCATAGTCGATCTCAGGGAAAATTAATTGTTCTTTAATTCCTAGCGTGTAGTTGCCGCGGCCATCAAACGATTTTTTCGATACGCCCCGGAAGTCACGGACGCGTGGAAGCGATACGGAAATCAGTTTATCTAAAAACTCATACATGCGTTCTCCGCGCAATGTTACTTTCGCGCCGATCGGCATTCCTGCACGAAGGCGGAAACCAGCAATTGATTTTTTCGCGCGAGTTACAACTGGTTTTTGACCAGCGATTAATGTTAATTCTTCTACTGCGTTGTCAAGTGCTTTCGGATTTTGTACTGCATCGCCAACACCCATGTTGATGACGATTTTTTCAATTTTTGGGACTTGCATTATAGATTTATAGTTAAACTTGCTCATAAGAGCAGGTACCACTTCATTTACATATTTCTCTTTCAGGCGGTTCATAAGAGTACCTCCTTTCTGACATCACGATTATTTATCTAAAATCTCACCGGATTTTTTCGCATAACGTACTTTTTTGCCGTCGACAATCTTATATCCAACGCGGGTTGGAGTCCCCGTTTTTGGATCTAAAGGCATTACTTTCGATACGTGAATCGGTGCCTCTTTTGTAATAATACCGCCTTGTGGATTTGCTTGTGATGGTTTCGCATGTTTTTTGACGATATTGACACCTTCAACAATCACGCGGTTTTTCTTAGGAAATGCCGCCAGAATAACGCCTTGTTTTCCTTTATCTTTACCGGAGATTACTTGTACTTTATCACCTTTTTTTACATGCATTGCAGTTCGCACCTCCTTAAAAGGCTTTTCCTGTCCGTTAAATTACTTCTGGAGCTAAGGAAATGATTTTCATAAAGTCTTTATCGCGCAATTCACGAGCGACTGGTCCGAAAATACGCGTACCGCGCGGGCTTTTGTCATCGCGAATGATGACGCAAGCATTTTCGTCAAAGCGAATGTAAGAACCATCCGAACGGCGAACACCGCGTTTTGTACGGACAACCACTGCTTTTACGACTTGACCTTTTTTAACAACGCCACCTGGTGTCGCATCCTTGACCGTCACAACAACGACATCGCCAATGTTTGCGTAGCGGCGACCAGAACCACCTAAAACTTTAATAACAAGCACTTCCCGTGCACCTGAGTTATCAGCTACTTTTAAACGAGATTCTTGTTGAATCATCGACGAAACCTCCTTTCGGAATTATATCACCGAACCAAACCTTGTGATGATTAAACAATAACTGCTTTTTCAACAATTTCCACTAAACGGAAACGTTTTGTTGCCGAAAGTGGGCGAGTTTCCATAATTTTTACGATATCGCCAACTTTTGCAATGTTATTTTCGTCATGCGCTTTATATTTTTTCGAATATTTCACGCGTTTGCCGTAAAGCGGATGCTTTTTGTATGTCTCAACAAGAACGGTAATCGTTTTGTCCATTTTGTCGGATACAACGCGGCCTACGTATACTTTGCGTTGATTGCGTTCACTCATGTCGCAAACCTCCTCTCAAATTATTTATTGGCAGCGATCTCTCTTTCACGGATGATCGTTTTCATGCGTGCGATATCTTTACGTACTTGGCGAATGCGTGCTGTGTTTTCTAATTGTCCTGTTGCTAATTGGAAGCGAAGGTTGAATAACTCTTCTTTTAATGCTTTAATTTTTTGTTCAATTTCGGCAGTGGTAAGATCACGAATTTCCTTAGCTTTCATTTGCTTCACCACCAATTTCTTCGCGTTTTACGAATTTGCATTTAATCGGAAGTTTGTGAGAAGCAAGACGCAATGCTTCACGCGCTACTTCCTCCGAAACACCGCCAATTTCAAACATTACTTTACCTGGTTTAACGACAGCTACCCAACCTTCAGGAGCACCTTTACCGGAACCCATCCGCACTTCCAACGGTTTTGCTGTATATGGTTTAGAAGGGAAAATTTTAATCCACACTTTACCGCCACGTCTCATATAACGAGTCATCGCACGACGAGCTGCCTCGATTTGACGGTTGGTAATCCAAGCGGATTCCAACGCTTGCAATCCGTATTCACCAAAATGTACTTCCGTGCCGCCTTTTGCGCGACCTTTCATGCGTCCGCGATGTTCACGGCGATATTTTACGCGTTTTGGCATTAACATAATTATTTTCCTCCTTCCTCAGTTTTCTTTTTTGTCGGAAGGACCTCTCCACGATAAATCCATACTTTTACGCCGATTTTTCCGTATGTTGTATCCGCTTCTGCCGTTCCATAATCGATGTCAGCGCGAAGTGTATGGAGTGGAACAGTTCCTTCGCTGTAATGTTCCGAACGAGCGATATCAGCACCGCCGAGACGACCAGATACCATCGTTTTAATCCCTTTTGCACCTGCGCGCATAGCACGTTGAATGGCTTGTTTTTGCGCACGACGGAACGAAACGCGGTTTTCAAGTTGACGCGCAATGTTTTCCGCAACTAGTTTCGCATCTAAATCTGGTTTTTTGATTTCAACGATGTTAATGTGAACGCGTTTACCAGTTAATTGCGTTAACGCTTTACGGAGCGCTTCTACCTCCGAGCCGCCCTTACCGATGACCATGCCTGGTTTAGCCGTATGAATCGTAACATTAACACGGTTTGCCGCACGTTCGATTTCAATGCGAGATACTGCAGCATCTTGCAAACGTTTATTAATATACTCACGGATTTTTAGATCCTCATGCAAAAGGTCCGCATAATCTTTTTCAGCGTACCATCTAGAGTCCCAGTCACGAATAATGCCGATGCGGAGACCGACCGGATTCACCTTTTGACCCACTTATTATCCCTCCTTCTTTTCTGAAACAACGATGGTGATATGGCTTGTGCGTTTATTAATCGCGCTTGCACGTCCCATTGCGCGCGGACGGAAACGTTTCAGCGTTGGACCTTCGTCCACATATGCTTCCGTAATGACTAGTTTGTTCACGTCCATGTCATAGTTATGTTCAGCGTTTGCCACTGCGGATTTTAGCACTTTTTCAATAATCGGAGAAGCAGCTTTTGGTGTGTGGCGAAGAATGGCAACTGCCTCACCAACTTCTTTTCCTCGAATTAAATCAATCACTAAACGTGCTTTACGAGGAGCAATACGCACTGTTCTTGCGACAGCTTTAGCTTGCATGTGTTGGACCTCCTCTCATTAACGTTTTGTTTTCTTATCGTCGCCAGCATGGCCTCGGAACGTACGCGTCGGTGCGAACTCGCCAAGTTTGTGTCCGACCATGTCTTCTGTAATATAAACTGGTACATGCTTGCGTCCATCATATACGGCGATCGTATGACCAACAAATTGCGGGAAAATTGTGGAACGACGAGACCATGTTTTAATCACTTGTTTTTGTCCAGTTTCATTTAATTTTTCGATTTTTTTCATTAAATGCTCATCACAAAACGGACCTTTTTTTAAGCTGCGACCCATAAATGAACCTCCCTTCGTGATTGTGCTACGGTTCTTAAGAACCGTAGTTCAACCCCGTTATTTTTTACGACGGCGGATAATGAATTTATCCGATTTATTTTTCTTTTTGCGTGTTTTAAAGCCAAGTGTTGGTTTGCCCCAAGGAGTCATTGGTGATTTGCGTCCGATTGGCGCTTTACCTTCACCACCACCGTGTGGGTGATCAACAGGGTTCATAACCGAACCGCGAACCGTTGGACGAATACCTAACCAACGAGCACGACCTGCTTTACCGATGTTGACCAGTTCATGCTGTTCGTTACCTACTTCACCAACCGTTGCCCGGCAAGTACCTAAAATCATGCGCACTTCGCCAGATGCAAGACGAATGATGACATATTTTCCTTCTTTCCCAAGCACTTGTGCGGATGTACCAGCTGCACGAACTAACTGTCCGCCTCTTCCTGGTTTCAGCTCGATATTGTGCACAAGCGTACCAACTGGAATGTTTTCAAGCGGCAATGCATTGCCGACTTTGATGTCTGCATCTGGTCCAGACATAATTTCCATGCCTACTTTAAGGTTTTTCGGTGCAATAATATAACGTTTTTCACCGTCTGCATAGTGAATTAACGCGATGTTTGCGGAACGGTTTGGATCGTACTCGATTGTAGCAACGCGGCCTGGAATTCCATCTTTGTCGCGTTTAAAGTCAATGATACGGTATTGACGTTTATGACCGCCGCCTTGATGGCGTACTGTAATTTTCCCTTGGTTGTTGCGACCCGCTTTTTTCTTTAATGGCGCGAGCAGCGATTTTTCCGGCTGATCTGTTGTGATTTCTGAAAAATCAAGCACTGTCATGCCACGACGACCGTTGGATGTCGGTTTATATTTTTTAATCGCCATGTTGGTTTCCCTCCTTCGCTTTTAAACTTATACTTCGAACAGTTCGATATCTTTGCTGTCTGGCGTTAACGTTACAATCGCTTTGCGGCGACGGTTTGTATAACCGCTGTAACGGCCAACGCGTTTAAATTTTCCTTTATAGTTCATAATGTTGACTTTCTCTACTTTTACGCCAAAGATTTTTTCAACAGCGTCTTTTACTTCAGTTTTATTAGCTTTTACATCTACTTCAAACGTGTATTTTTTTTGCGCTGTTAAATTCATCGTGTTTTCCGTGATGATGGGGCGCTTAATAATATCGCGAGGATCTTTCATTATGCAAGCACCTCCTCTACTTTCTCCACGGCCGCTTTCGTGATTACGAGCTTATCATGGTTTAGCACATCAAGAACGTTAATGCCGTTCGCTGTAACCACCGTAACGCCTGGAATATTGCGCGCAGATAGTGCAACATTTTCGTTCACATCATCGGTTACAATTAGCGCTTTGCGATCAACAGAAAGATTATTTAAGATTTTCGCCATTTCTTTTGTTTTTGGCGCTTCTAATGTTAAGCTGTCTAAAACAACAATGTTGTTTTCGAGAACTTTAGAAGATAATGCCGATTTAATTGCTAAGCGACGGACTTTTTTCGGCAACTTATAGCTGTAGCTGCGCGGAACTGGACCAAATACTGTACCACCACCCCGCCATTGTGGAGCGCGAATCGAACCTTGACGAGCGCGACCTGTTCCTTTTTGGCGCCATGGTTTGCGGCCGCCGCCACTTACTTCCGCACGATTTTTTGTTTTATGCGTTCCTTGACGCAACGAAGCACGTTGCATAATGACCGCTTCGAATAACACATATTTATTTGGCTCAATACCAAAAACGGAATCGTTCAGTTCAATTTCACCGATTGTTTCTCCGTTCTGGTTATACAATGCTACTTTTGGCATTGGATAGTTCCTCCTTTCCTAGCAAAATGTTATTTTGCTTTCGCTTTTACTGCGCTTTTTACGATCACTAAACCTTTTCTTGGACCAGGTACGTTTCCTTTGATAAGAAGAAGGTTGCGTTCCGGATCCACTTTCACGATTTTCAAGTTTTGGATCGTTACACGTTCGCCACCCATGCGGCCTGGCAATTCTTTCGATTTAAATACGCGGTTTGGCGCAATCGCACCCATCGAACCTGGACGGCGATGATAACGAGAACCGTGTGCCATTGGTCCGCGAGATTGACCATGACGTTTGATCGCACCTTGGAATCCTTTCCCTTTTGAAATTCCAGTCACATCGACAATATCGCCTTCAGAAAAAATATCTACTTTGACTTCCTGACCAACTTCATATTCATCAATATTTGCGCCGCGGATTTCGCGGATGAAGCGCTTAGGTGCAGTATTCGCTTTCGCAGCGTGGCCGATTTGCGGCTTATTGGCGCGTTTTTCGCTTAAATCCTCAAAACCTAATTGGATTGCCTCATAACCGTCTTTTTCCATCGTTTTCTTTTGCAATACCACGTTTGGAGCTGCTTCAATGACGGTTACAGGAATTAAATCGCCGTTTTCCGCGAATACTTGCGTCATACCGATTTTTCTCCCTAAGATTCCTTTGGTCATTCGTCACACCTCCTGTTTAATTAAAGTTTAATTTCAATATCAACGCCAGATGGCAAATCAAGGCGCATTAAAGAATCTACTGTTTGTGGAGTAGGGTTTACGATATCGATCAAGCGTTTGTGTGTACGCATTTCGAATTGTTCACGAGAATCTTTGTACTTGTGAACAGCGCGCAAAATCGTATAAACAGTTCTTTCCGTTGGCAACGGAATCGGACCGGATACTTTTGCGCCGGAACGTTTTGCTGTTTCTACGATTTTTTCCGCAGATTGATCAAGAATTCGATGATCGTAAGCTTTTAAACGGATACGAATTTTTTCTTTTGCCATTGTTTTCCCTCCTTCTTCGCCTATTTTCAAAATAGACATTCTCCATGGAAATTTCCTGCACACTCGCCATGGCAAAGCGACCGGGTGTGTCAGCAACCTTCCACTTCATCGCAGTCAAAGCGGTCAAAGACCAACATTGTATATTATACAGATATGTAAACGAGATTGCAAGCTATTTCTTCGTTTTTCTACGCACTTCTTAATTATACATAGCCAACTGTCCATTTTCAACCTGTCGAAAAATTACATAAAAAAGAAAAGCAGGTTTGCCGATCAGCAAACCTGCTTGTTTTCGAGATAGGACGCAAGCGCCATTATTCGATGATTTCAGATACAGAACCTGCGCCTACTGTACGTCCGCCTTCACGGATCGAGAATTTTGTACCTTCTTCGATCGCGATTGGCGCGATTAATTCTACAGTCATTTCAACGTTGTCGCCAGGCATAACCATTTCTACGCCTTCTGGAAGCGTGATGATACCTGTAACGTCTGTTGTACGGAAGTAGAATTGTGGACGGTAGTTAGAGAAGAATGGAGTATGACGTCCACCTTCTTCTTTTGTTAAAACGTAAACTTGTGCTTTAAATTTTGTATGTGGTGTGATAGAGCCTGGTTTCGCAAGTACTTGACCGCGTTCTACTTCATCACGAGATACCCCGCGAAGAAGCGCACCGATGTTGTCACCAGCTTCTGCTTGGTCAAGAAGCTTGCGGAACATTTCTACACCAGTAACTGTTGTAGATTTTGGCTCGTCAGCAAGACCAACGATTTCTACCGCGTCACCAACTTTTAACGTACCGCGTTCTACACGGCCAGTTGCTACCGTACCACGGCCAGTGATCGAGAATACGTCTTCAATTGGCATCATGAATGGTTTGTCGATTTCACGTTGCGGAGTTGGAATGTATTCGTCAACCGCGTTCATCAATTCAATGATTTTTGCTTCCCATTCAGGATCGCCTTCAAGCGCTTTTAATGCAGAACCTTTGATAACAGGTACTTCATCGCCAGGGAAGTCATATTCAGATAATAGATCGCGAACTTCCATTTCAACTAGTTCTAACAATTCTTCATCGTCTACCATGTCGCATTTGTTTAAGAATACAACGATGTATGGTACACCTACTTGGCGAGAAAGAAGAATGTGTTCGCGAGTTTGCGGCATTGGGCCGTCAGCTGCAGATACAACAAGGATTGCGCCGTCCATTTGCGCTGCACCTGTGATCATGTTTTTCACGTAGTCTGCGTGGCCAGGGCAGTCAACGTGCGCATAGTGACGAGCGTCAGTTTCATACTCAACGTGCGCAGTAGAGATTGTGATACCGCGTTCACGTTCTTCTGGAGCTGCGTCGATTTGGTCATAAGCACGAGCTTCTGCTTTACCTTGCTTAGCAAGAACCGTTGTAATCGCAGCAGTCAACGTCGTTTTACCATGGTCAACGTGGCCGATAGTACCAATGTTGACGTGTGGTTTCGTACGTTCGAATTTCGCTTTAGCCATGAGAAATATCCTCCTTAAAATTAGAATATAATTTTTATATGGTTATATAAATTATAGGATGCCTGGGAACAAATACAGATTGTATTTGTTCCCAAGTTTCTTACATAAGTATTTATAGCGAAACTATGCAGAGAAATCAATTATTCACCTTTATTTTTTTTGATGATTTCGTCTGCAATGTTTTTCGGAACTTCTTCATAGTGGTCAAATACCATCGAGAACGTTCCGCGTCCTTGTGTATTAGAGCGTAGTGAAGTAGCATATCCAAACATTTCCGAAAGCGGAACCATCGCGCGGACGACTTGTGCATTACCGCGGGCTTCCATTCCTTCAACGCGGCCGCGGCGAGAAGTGATGTCGCCCATAATATCGCCAAGATATTCTTCTGGAATAACTACTTCGACTTTCATGATTGGCTCAAGCAGTACAGGGTCACATTTAGTCGCAGCGTTTTTCAATGCTAAAGAAGCTGCGATTTTGAACGCCATTTCACTCGAGTCGACATCATGGTAAGAACCATCAAATAGTTTCGCTTTAATGTCGACCACTGGATATCCGGCAAGAACCCCGTTTTGCATTGCTTCTTCAAGACCTGCTTGGACTGCCGGTATATATTCTTTCGGAACAACCCCACCGACAATCGCATTTTCAAATTCGAACCCTTTTCCGCGTTCGTTTGGCGAGAATTCGATCCAAACGTGACCGTATTGACCACGACCACCGGATTGACGGATAAATTTTCCTTCGACTTGCGCCGATTGGCGGAACGTTTCACGGTATGCAACTTGTGGAGCACCAACATTCGCTTCCACTTTGAATTCACGGCGCATACGGTCAACGATGATGTCTAGGTGGAGCTCACCCATACCAGAAATGATCGTTTGGCCAGTTTCTGGATCTGTATGAGCGCGGAATGTCGGGTCTTCTTCTTGTAACTTTTGCAATGCTTGGCTCATTTTATCTTGGTCTGCTTTGGATTTCGGTTCAATTGCTACCGAAATAACTGGTTCTGGGAATTCCATTGATTCTAATACAACAAGGCTCTTTTCATCACATAGAGTATCGCCTGTTGTTGTATCTTTTAAACCTACAGCTGCCGCGATGTCACCGGCATATACTGTCGAAATTTCTTGACGGTGGTTCGCATGCATTTGTAGGAGACGACCGATACGTTCGCGTTTGCGTTTCGTCGAGTTCATAACATATGAACCAGAATCAAGCGTGCCAGAGTACACACGGAAGAACGTTAATTTACCAACATAAGGGTCTGTCATAATTTTAAATGCCAACGCCGCAAATGGAGCGTCGTCTTTTGCTTCACGAACAACTTCTTCTTCCGTATCCGGTACGACCCCTTTAATTGGCGGAATATCGACTGGAGACGGCAAATAATCTACGACCCCATCTAACAGCAATTGAACACCTTTGTTTTTAAATGCGGAGCCGCAGAATACAGGGAAGAATTCTACGCTGATCGTCGCTTTGCGAATCGCTGCTTTTAATTCTTCTTTTGTAATTTCTTCCCCTTCTAAATATTTCATCATCAGTTCTTCATCTAATTCGGCAACCGCTTCAACAAGCTTGTTATGATATTCTTCCGCCATATCGCGGTAGTCTTCCGGAATTTCAATGCGCTCAATATTTTTGCCAAGTTCATCATGATAATGGTAAGCGCACATTTCGACAAGGTCAATAATGCCGGAGAATTGGTCTTCCGCGCCGATTGGCAATTGCACTGGATGCGCGTTTGCTTGCAAGCGGTCATGAAGCGTTTTTACAGCATATAGGAAGTCCGCGCCGATTTTATCCATTTTGTTGACGAATACAATACGTGGAACTCCGTATGTAGTCGCTTGGCGCCAGACTGTTTCCGTTTGCGGTTCTACACCGGATTGCGCGTCAAGAACAGTAATCGCACCGTCAAGCACGCGAAGGGAACGCTCTACCTCTACCGTAAAGTCTACGTGCCCTGGCGTATCGATAATATTGATGCGATGACCTTTCCATTGCGCTGTTGTCGCCGCAGACGTAATCGTAATCCCGCGCTCTTGTTCTTGCTCCATCCAGTCCATTGTAGCCGCGCCTTCATGGACTTCACCGATTTTATGAACACGTCCTGTGTAGAACAAGATGCGCTCTGTTGTTGTTGTCTTACCGGCGTCAATGTGCGCCATAATCCCAATGTTTCGAGTGTTTTCTAAGGAGAACTCTCTTGCCATGGTGGTTATTTTCTCCTTCCTTCAAATAAGTATCATGTATAATAATCAAGCCAATATAAAACAATACAAAATCATAATATAGGAATATAGGTGAATAGGCGGCAAGCTGATTTTGCCACCATCACCTATTTCCTTAATGCAGATCGTTAACCGATCATTACCAACGATAATGTGCAAACGCTTTGTTTGCCTCCGCCATTTTGTGCGTATCTTCGCGTTTTTTCACCGCTGCACCAGTGTTGTTGGCCGCGTCCATAATTTCATTCGCAAGACGCTCTTCCATCGTTTTTTCGCCGCGAAGACGGGAATATTGCACTAACCAACGGAGCCCTAACGACACACGGCGATCTGGACGAACCTCAACAGGAACTTGGTAGTTTGCCCCACCGACGCGGCGTGCGCGAACCTCCAAAACAGGCATAACATTTTTTAATGCTTGTTCAAATACTTCCATAGGATCTTTACCCGTACGTTCGCGGATAATATCAAATGCCGTGTAAAGAATTTTTTGCGCTTTTGATTTTTTTCCGTCTACCATAATTTTATTGATTAGACGGGTTACTAGTTTCGAATTGTAAATTGGGTCTGGTAGTACGTCTCGTTTTGCAACTGGACCTCTACGTGGCATAGTTTTTCCTCCTTTCAGTAAAAAATCCGATTTACTTTATTATTTTTTCGATTCTTTTGGTTTTTTCGCACCGTATTTCGAACGTCCTTGCATACGGTTTGCCACACCTGCTGTATCGAGGGCACCACGAATGATGTGATAACGTACCCCTGGCAAGTCTTTTACACGTCCGCCACGAATTAATACAACGCTGTGTTCTTGCAAGTTGTGGCCGATACCAGGGATGTAAGCCGTTACCTCAATACCGTTCGATAAACGAACACGCGCATATTTACGAAGCGCAGAGTTTGGCTTTTTCGGAGTCATCGTGCCAACACGTGTGCAAACGCCGCGTTTTTGTGGCGAAGCAACGTTTGTTTGTACTTTTTTAAAGCTGTTGTACCCTTTATTTAACGCAGGAGATTTGGATTTTACTACTTTTTTCTCGCGTCCTTTACGGACTAATTGGTTAATTGTAGGCATATTGAATGTCCTCCTTTCACATATAAACTTAAGCCCACATATCCAGGCGGTTCATTATTTATACAAACGAAGTTTTTAAGATAAAAACCAAAATGGTTTTTACCGAAGAATCGCTACAGCAGCTGCTCCTACTTGAATTTTGCACGCTTTCCCAAGCTTTTTCATCGAATCTACTTTCGTAACAGGAACGTTTGCCTCTTTTGCAGCTTCCATCACCTTATCAACAATGGATGGATCCGCATCTTCGGCAATGATGACTTCGAGCGCTTTTCCTTCTTTCAGAGCTCTTACTGTTTGTTTCGTTCCAATAACAATTTTTCCAGCCTGTAATACTTTTTCATAAGACATGTAACATATCCTCCAAAGTACCAGGTTTTTGGAACACCTTTGTTATACTATCATTTTTGCAAGACATTGTCAACTATATTTTCGATCAATTTATTGCCAGCAAAGGAGGTCCTTTGCTGGCAACGAGAGATTATTTAGATGTAACGGCATCGCTTTCCTGTTCTTTCTTGACCACCGGCTTGACTTTACGATAGCGCGCCATTCCTGTTCCTGCTGGAACAAGCTTACCGATAATGACGTTTTCTTTTAAGCCAAGCAATTCATCGCGTTTTCCTTTAATCGCCGCATCGGTCAACACGCGCGTTGTTTCTTGGAACGATGCAGCCGATAAGAACGAGTCTGTTTCAAGCGATGCTTTTGTAATACCAAGCAATACTGGCCGAGCTGTTGCCGGACGTTTTCCTTCCAAAATCGCTTTTTCATTGACGTCTGTAAATTGATGCACATCCAACAGCGTTCCTGGCAGCACGTCCGTGTCCCCTGCATCAATGACGCGCACTTTGCGCAGCATTTGCCGAACCATCACTTCAATATGTTTGTCGCTAATTTCTACCCCTTGCATCCGGTATACTTTTTGCACTTCACGCAGCAAGTATTCTTGAACCGATGTAACGTCGCGGACTCTTAACAGCTGTTTTGGATCGATCGAGCCTTCCGTCAGCTCTTGACCTCTCTCTACTTGCTGTCCTTCTTCAACTTTTAGTCTTGCGTTGTAAGGGGCAACATATGAACGCGTTTCAACTTCGCCTTTGACAACAATTTCATATTGATGATCACGCGTTTCGCTAATGGAAACAACAACGCCATCAATTTCCGAAATGACGGCTTGCCCTTTCGGATTACGCGCTTCAAACAGCTCTTGAACACGCGGCAAACCTTGGGTGATGTCGTCGCCGGCAACACCGCCTGTATGGAACGTACGCATCGTCAACTGCGTACCAGGCTCCCCGATCGACTGGGCCGCGATAATACCGACCGCTTCGCCGACTTCGACATCGGCGCCTGTCGCCAAGTTGCGGCCATAGCATTTTTTACATACGCCATGCCGCGTATTGCATGTAAAGGCAGAGCGAATCCATACTTCTGTAATACCTGCTTTAATGATCTCATTCGCAATATCTTCGGTGATCATTTCATCTTTGCGAACGAGTATTTCGCCTGTTTCCGGATGTTTCACCGTTTTTTGCGCATAGCGGCCGACAAGGCGCTCTTCTAATTTGACGATCACTTCTGTGCCGTCTGTCAACGCTCTTGCAAGAATACCGCGATCTGTACCGCAATCTTCTTCGCGGACAATCACATCTTGCGCCACGTCGACAAGCCGTCTCGTGAGATAGCCAGAGTCCGCTGTTTTCAGAGCCGTATCCGCCAGCCCTTTGCGCGCCCCGTGCGTAGAAATAAAGTATTCCAATACCGTTAATCCTTCACGGAACGACGACTTAATCGGCAACTCAATGATGCGTCCTGCCGGGTTGGCCATGAGACCGCGCATTCCGGCAAGCTGCGTAAAGTTCGAAGCGTTACCGCGCGCTCCAGAATCGCTCATCATAAAGATTGGGTTGCGTTTATCCAACGATTTCATTAGTCTGTCTTGAATTTTGTCTTTCGCTGCGCTCCAAATCGAAATGACACGTTCATAGCGCTCTTCATCGGTAATTAAACCGCGGCGGAACTGCTTCAATACGGTATCGACTTTCGCTTGTGCTTCGTCAAGAATTTCTTGTTTTTCCGGCAATACTACGATATCGGCGACGCCGATCGTAATACCGGCTTTCGTCGAATATTGGAAACCTAAATCTTTCATGCGGTCAAGCATCTTCGACGTTTCCGTAATTTTAAACCGCTTGAATACTTCCGCGATAATTTGTCCAAGCACTTTTTTCTTAAACGGCGACACAAGTTCGCGTTTGCGAATCTCTTCTTTCACATTTACGCCTTTATCAAGGAAATATTTATCCGGCGTCCGCCCTTCAATGTTTTCTGTCGTCGGCTCATTAATGTAAGGGAACGAGTTTGGCAAAATTTCGTTGAAAATCAATTTGCCGACGGTAGTGAGCAATAATTTGTTGTTTTGCTCTTCGGTGAACGTTTCGTTTTTCAATGAGCCGGCATGAACAGCAATGCGCGAATGCAAATGAACATATCCATTATGATATGCAAGCAGCGCCTCGTTCGTATCTTTAAATACCATACCTTCGCCGATGGCCCCTTCGCGCTCCATCGTTAAGTAATAGTTTCCTAAAACCATGTCTTGCGAAGGTGTAACAACCGGCTTTCCGTCTTTCGGGTTCAAAATATTTTGCGCAGCCAGCATGAGCAAGCGCGCTTCCGCTTGTGCTTCCGCCGAGAGCGGAACGTGAACCGCCATTTGGTCTCCGTCAAAGTCCGCGTTATACGCCGTACATACAAGCGGATGCAAGCGAATTGCGCGGCCTTCAACAAGCGTTGGCTCAAACGCTTGAATGCCTAAACGGTGAAGCGTTGGAGCACGGTTCAAAAGCACTGGATGTTCTTTAATGACATCTTCTAATACGTCCCATACTTCTGGATGAACACGCTCAATTTTCCGTTTCGCGCTTTTAATGTTATGCGCCAATCCGCGTTCCACCAGCTCTTTCATAACAAACGGTTTAAAGAGCTCAAGCGCCATTTCTTTCGGCAAGCCACATTGATACATTTTTAAGTTCGGGCCGACAACAATAACGGAACGGCCGGAATAGTCAACGCGCTTACCAAGCAAGTTTTGCCGGAATCGTCCTTGTTTCCCTTTTAACATGTGGGACAATGATTTTAATGGACGGTTCCCAGGTCCTGTCACCGGACGGCCGCGGCGGCCATTGTCAATCAGCGCGTCCACCGCTTCTTGCAGCATCCGTTTTTCGTTTTGCACAATAATGTTCGGTGCGCCGAGATCCAACAAGCGTTTCAAACGATTGTTTCGGTTAATCACGCGGCGGTACAAATCGTTCAAGTCCGATGTCGCAAAGCGTCCGCCGTCTAATTGCACCATCGGCCGCAATTCAGGCGGGATAACCGGAAGTACATCAAGCACCATCCACGCAGGATCGTTGCCTGAGTTGCGGAACGCCTCTAACACTTCCAAGCGCTTGATAATACGGGCGCGCCGCTGTCCTTGCGCCGTTTTCAGCTCTTCTTTTAACGTTGCTACTTCTTTATCTAAGTCGATATCTTGGAGAAGCTTTTTAATGGCTTCCGCCCCCATGGAAGCTTGGAATGATTGCCCGTATTTTTCGCGATAGGCGCGATATTCTTTCTCGGAAAGTAACTGTTTCTTCTCTAAAGGCGTATCGCCTGGGTCGGTCACCACGTAGGAGGCGAAATAAATTACTTCCTCTAGCGCCCGCGGCGACATATCCAACACAAGCCCCATACGGCTTGGGATGCCTTTAAAATACCAAATATGAGAAACAGGAGCGGCTAGTTCAATATGTCCCATCCGTTCGCGGCGGACTTTCGAGCGAGTCACTTCGACACCGCAGCGGTCGCAGACAACACCTTTATAACGTACGCGCTTATATTTTCCGCAATGGCATTCCCAGTCTTTAGTTGGCCCGAAAATGCGCTCGCAAAACAATCCGTCTTTTTCCGGCTTCAATGTACGATAGTTAATCGTTTCCGGTTTTTTTACTTCACCGTACGACCAGGAGCGGATTTTCTCCGGTGAAGCGAGCCCGATTTTCATGTACTCAAATTTATTTACATCTAGCAAGGGGTATACCTCCCTCTTTATCCATCGGTTTTGCCTCAATTGCTTGTTTGTTGGATAACACCTTGATAGTGATGGAGGAACATTCCCCCATCACTATCGGTTAAGCTTATTCCTTCGTGACGGCGTCTTTTTCAGCTGCTTTTTCTTTTTCTGCCGGCTTCACTTCCGAAACAATCGCATCGGCAGCATGGTCTTCGTCCTCATCGAAGTTTTCCATATTAATTTCTTGTTCATCGCTCGTTAAAATCGTTACATCCATGCCTAAGCTTTGCAATTCTTTAATTAACACTTTAAACGACTCCGGCACACCTGGCTCCGGTATGTTTTCTCCTTTGACAATCGCTTCGTATGTCTTCACGCGGCCAACCACATCGTCTGATTTGACGGTAAGTATTTCTTGCAATGTATACGCAGCACCGTAAGCTTCGAGCGCCCATACTTCCATTTCACCGAAACGTTGTCCACCAAATTGCGCTTTCCCACCGAGCGGCTGCTGCGTAACAAGCGAGTATGGCCCCGTTGAGCGAGCATGAAGCTTATCGTCAACCATGTGCGCCAGCTTAATCATATACATAATACCGACCGATACGCGGTTATCAAACGGCTCTCCCGTTCTGCCATCGTATAGAACTGTTTTTGCATCCCGTGGCATCCCCGCTTCCTCCAGGATGTTCCATACGTCTTCTTCCGTAGCGCCGTCAAATACCGGCGACGCAATATGAAGACCGAGTTTTTTCGCGGCCATCCCGAGATGCAGCTCAAACACTTGCCCAATGTTCATCCGCGACGGGACACCTAACGGGTTTAACATAATATCAATCGGTGTGCCATCCGGCAAGAACGGCATATCTTCTTCCGGCAAGATGCGGGAAATAACCCCTTTGTTTCCGTGGCGGCCCGCCATTTTATCGCCTTCGGAAATTTTCCGTTTTTGCACGATATACACGCGGACAAGCTGATTGACGCCAGGAGGAAGCTCATCGCCGTCTTCGCGGTTAAACACTTTTACGTCAAGAACGATACCACCGCCGCCATGCGGAACGCGCAGCGATGTATCGCGAACCTCGCGCGCTTTTTCCCCGAAGATGGCGTGCAACAACCGTTCTTCAGCTGTAAGCTCCGTCATTCCTTTTGGCGTTACTTTTCCGACGAGCAAGTCGCCGTCTTTTACTTCAGCGCCGATGCGGACAATTCCGCGTTCATCTAAATTCTTTAGTGCATCCTCCCCGACGTTTGGAATATCGCGCGTAATTTCCTCTGGTCCTAGTTTTGTGTCGCGGGATTCCGCTTCATATTCCTCGATGTGGATCGATGTGTATACGTCCTCTTTGACAAGGCGTTCGCTCATAATAATCGCGTCTTCATAGTTATAGCCGTCCCAAGTCATAAAAGCGACAAGCACGTTGCGGCCAAGCGCAAGCTCACCTTTGTCCATCGACGGACCATCTGCTAAAATTTCACCTTTTTCAACAATGTCACCTTTTTTCACAATTGGACGCTGATTGTAGCAAGTTCCTTGGTTCGAGCGGACAAATTTCAACAGACGATATTTGTCAAGGTCTCCTTTTACTTCCTTTCCGTCTACTTCAATGAGACGGCGAACCCAAATTTCTTTCGCCTCTACCCGCTCGACAATACCGCGATGTTTACAAATAACAGCGGCACCGGAGTCTTTCGCTGATACATATTCCATTCCTGTACCGACAATTGGCGCTTCCGGTTCTAACAGTGGAACCGCTTGGCGTTGCATGTTCGCACCCATCAGCGCACGGTTCGAGTCGTCGTTTTCTAAGAACGGAATGCACGCCGTTGCTGCCGATACAACTTGCTTTGGCGAAACGTCCATATAGTCAACGCGGTCGCGTTTGACGACAATGTTTTCCCCGCGGAAACGTGCAACCACATTTTCTTCTAAGAACGTTCCATCTTCCGCGAGCGGGACGTTCGCTTGAGCCACGACATAGTTGTCCTCTTCGTCAGCCGTTAAGTAATCAATTTGATCGGTTACTCTTCCTGTTTCCGGGTCGACGCGACGATACGGCGTTTCAATGAACCCGAATTTATTGACTTTCGCATAAGTCGATAGCGAGTTAATTAATCCAATGTTTGGACCCTCAGGCGTTTCAATCGGACACATCCGTCCATAGTGGGAGTAGTGAACGTCGCGCACCTCAAACCCTGCGCGCTCACGCGTCAGCCCGCCTGGTCCTAACGCCGAAAGACGGCGCTTATGCGTTAATTCGGCAAGCGGGTTCGTTTGGTCCATAAATTGCGAAAGCTGCGAGCTTCCGAAAAACTCTTTAATCGCAGCAATGACTGGCCGAATGTTGATCAATTGCTGCGGTGTAATCGTGTTTGTATCTTGAATGGACATGCGCTCGCGAACAACCCGTTCCATACGCGATAAACCGATACGGAATTGGTTTTGCAGCAATTCACCGACCGAACGAAGACGACGGTTTCCTAAATGGTCGATATCATCCGTATCGCCAACCCCATGCAGCAAGTTAAAGAAATAGCTGATCGAAGCGATAATATCGGCTGGGGTAATATGTTTGACATCTTCAGCAATATAGCCATTGCTGATGACATTGATCACTTGTTCGTTGTCCGGATCATTTGGCGAGTAAATTTTAATCGACTGCACAGAAATCGGTTCTTCTACTACGCCTCCGGCAGGTTTATAAGTTTGCAAGCCAATGCCGTTTTCAAGGTATGGCATCAAACGATTTAACGTTCTGCGGTCAATGATTGCTCCTTTTTCCGCAATAATCTCGCCTGTTTCCGGATCGATTAATGTTTCGGCAAGACGTTGGTTAAACAGGCGATTTTTAATATGAAGCTTTTTATTAATCTTATAACGTCCGACGCTTGCTAAATCATAGCGTTTCGGATCAAAAAAGCGAGAGATTAACAAGTTTTTCGCATTTTCAATTGTCGGTGGTTCACCCGGGCGCAGGCGCTCGTAAATTTCAATGAGCGCTTTTTCGGTGCTATCCGTATTATCTTTTTCAAGCGTGTTGCGCAAATATTCATTGTCGCCGATTAAATCAATAATTTCTTGATCGGAACCAAACCCGAGCGCACGAAGAAGCACCGTAACTGGTAGTTTACGTGTGCGATCAATGCGAACATATACGACATCTTTGGCGTCAGTTTCGTATTCTAGCCAAGCGCCGCGGTTCGGAATCACGGTCGCCGAATAGCCGCGTTTTCCGTTTTTATCCACTTTGTCGCTGTAGTACACGCTCGGGGAGCGGACAAGCTGGGATACAATAACCCGCTCTGCCCCGTTAATGATAAACGTTCCTGTTTCTGTCATTAACGGGAAATCACCCATAAACACATCTTGTTCCTTTACTTCACCTGTCTCTTTGTTAATCAAACGCACTTTTACGCGAAGCGGTGCAGCATATGTAACATCGCGTTCTTTCGCTTCTTCTACCGTGTATTTCGGCTCCCCTAAACTATAATCAATAAATTCCAGAGAAAGATTACCGGAAAAGTCTTCGATCGGGGAAATTTCGCGGAACATTTCCCGCAATCCTTCATCAAGAAACCATTTGTAAGAGGAAGTTTGAATCTCAATAAGATTCGGCAATTCGAGCACTTCACTAATGCGCGCGTAACTTCTTCGTTGGCGGTGTCGTCCATATTGAACTAGTCGGCCTGTCAAGTGATTCACCCCTCAAAAACATTAATCAAATTGGAAGGTAAACATGGAGCCATGCTTTTCATGGAGAAAAAAAGAAAATGGTTTCTATGATAGAAAACCATATTTTCACCTATTTATTGATTTTATCATTTTTTCCATTATAACCAAAATTATACGTCCTATCCTACTAGGGAAATGTACACATTTAGCATTGTATAATGTTATCACAACCAAAAAACACTGTCAACATTTTTTCGCCTTTATGATATAATATCCTTTTTTCTTCGTCACCACTTCTACATGCGAAAATACTTCTTGCAGCTTTTTTAACGCGGAAGGCGCCCCCTGCTTTTTCTGAATCACAACCCATAGCTCTCCATTTTCGCAAAGATGGTCAGCGCTTTGTTCGAAAATCGTATGAACAACGCGTTTTCCGGCGCGAATCGGCGGATTGGTTAAAATTGCGGCAAATTTTTTATCGCCTACTTGCTCAAATAAATCACTTTCATAAATCGTTACATTTGTAATATCGTTGGCCTGTTTATTTTCAATAGCCAGCTCGATCGCGCGCTTGTTAATATCCACCATGTCTACATGACGGTGTGGAAAAGACTTTGCAATCGCCAAGCCAATCGGACCATATCCGCAGCCGATATCTAAAAAGCCGCCCTCTATATCCGGTTCTGTAAACGTTTCAATCAACAGCCGCGTGCCAAAATCGACTTCTCGTTTGGAAAATACACCGCTGTCCGTGGTAAATACAAGCTTGTTGCCCCGCAATACAAACGTCCACGTATGAGGATGGCGTTCCGATGACGGGGTGGAAGAATAATAATGTTCGCTCAAATTCATCACCTTTCTTTCGCTCATCTATCTTCCATCATACCCATTTTTGCAGTAAAAAAGCCCGCTGAAACCAGCGGGCTTTTTTTCTTGTAAACAGCGATTATTTTACTTCTACGTTAGCGCCAACTTCTTCAAGTTTTGCTTTGATTTCTTCTGCTTCTTCTTTCGAAACGCCTTCTTTAATTGGTTTTGGAGTGTTATCAACTAAGTCTTTTGCTTCTTTTAAGCCAAGACCAGTGATTTCACGAACAACTTTGATAACTTTAATTTTTTGCGCACCAGCGTCAGCAAGGATAACATCGAATTCTGTTTTTTCAGCAGCAGCTTCGCCGCCAGCAGCAGCACCGCCAGCAACTACTACAGGAGCAGCAGCAGTTACGCCGAACTCTTCTTCAATTGCTTTTACTAATTCATTTAATTCTAATACTGTCATATTTTTAACCGCTTCAATGATTTGTTCTTTTGTCATTGTCAGTTCCTCCTTAATTTATAATTTTATGCATATATGGATACGAGATTATGCGCCTTGCTCTTCTTTTTTCTCCGCAACTGCTTTTGTAACAAGCGCAAAGTTGCGAATTGGCGCCTGAAGAACGCTAAGCAACATAGAAAGCAAGCCTTCGCGAGAAGGAAGTTTTGCAAGCGCATTGATTTCTTCAAGCGTTGCAATGTTGCCTTCAATGACACCTGCTTTAATTTCAAGCGCTTCATGGCTTTTGGCAAATTCACTTAAAATTTTCGCCGGCGCTACGACATCTTCATTGCTAAATGCAATCGCATTTGGTCCAGTAAGTACGTCGTTTAATCCTTCTAATCCAACTTCTGCTAGCGCGCGGCGGGTTAATGTGTTTTTATATACTTTGAACTCAATGCCCGCTTCGCGGAGCTGCTTACGGAGTTCTGTAATTTCCGCTACGTTTAAGCCACGGTAGTCTACGATAACCGTAGATTTGCTGGCGCGGAATTTTTCAGCTATCTCTGCTACGATTTGTTTTTTGAGTTCGATCGCGCTGCTCATTTTTACACCTCCTGTAGAAGATAAAATGAAAACACCACTTATACCGCATCAGCAAAAAACCTCCATGCCACGTAGACATGGAGGTATCGTAAAACGCGCAAAACGACCTTGAACGCGTTTTTCTATCGTACAAATACCTCGGTAGGAAATTAAGCTCCTAAGAGCACCTACTGTCTACGGTACAAATGATATTCATTTTTTCAGACAAAAGATATTTTACTAAAAGGATTGAAAGAAGTCAATATTTTATTGCGCTACCGCTACTGTAGATGGGTCTACTTTGATGCCAGGTCCCATCGTCGAAGTAACCGTTACGTTTTTCACGTACGTACCTTTTGCTGCGGCTGGTTTTGCTTTTAAAATCGCTTCGTAAATCGTAGCGAAGTTTTCTGCCAGTTTCTCGTTGTCAAACGACACTTTGCCAATCGGCACATGGATGTTGCCGGCTTTGTCAACGCGATATTCGACTTTACCAGCTTTAATTTCTTGCACCGCTTTTGCTACATCAAATGTAACGGTACCAGTTTTCGGGTTTGGCATTAATCCTTTTGGACCTAAAATACGTCCTAATTTACCAACCTCACCCATCATGTCAGGTGTTGCGACAACAACGTCAAAATCAAACCAGCCTTGTTGGATTTTGTTGATATATTCTGTATCGCCAACGTAGTCGGCGCCAGCTGCTTCCGCTTCTTTCGCTTTTTCCCCTTTAGCGAATACTAATACACGTTGTACTTTCCCTGTACCATGAGGCAATACAACCGCGCCACGAATTTGTTGATCCGCTTTTTTCGGATCGACGCCTAAACGGAACGCAACTTCCACTGTAGCATCAAATTTAGCAATGTTCGTTTTTTTCACCAGTTCAATCGCTTCTGTGATTGGATACGCTTTGAAGCGGTCTACAAGCTTCAATGCTTCTAAGTATTTTTTTCCTCTTTTTGGCATAAAACATTCCTCCTCATTGTGGTTTTAGCGGAATAACCTCCCACGAATAAAGGTTGCGAAAAGGATCACTCCTTGTAGTCGCAACCTCCTCAGCCAACACTATGCACATTAGTCTTCGATAACAATACCCATGCTGCGGGCTGTACCTTCAACCATGCGCATCGCAGCCTCAATGCTTGCTGCGTTTAAATCCGGCATTTTCATTTCCGCAATCTCGCGCACTTTGTCGCGTTTGATTGTTGCTACTTTATTACGGTTTGGTTCACCAGAACCGGATTCAATGCCGGCCGCTTTTTTCAGCAATACTGCAGCTGGCGGAGTTTTTGTGATAAATGTAAATGAACGGTCTTCAAAAACCGTGATTTCAACTGGAATAATTAAACCCGCTTGGTCTGCTGTACGAGCATTGAACTCCTTACAAAACGCCATAATATTAACACCGGCTTGACCTAATGCAGGACCAACTGGCGGTGCCGGATTCGCTTTCCCTGCAGGAATTTGCAGTTTGACGACTTTCACAACTTTTTTTGCCACGAGACACACCTCCTTAAGTCCGTGATGTGGTATTAGGGATTGTCCCTCCCACTCATAAGGCATAATAGCCTTTTTCCATATCTCCCGTTTCGGTTGAGAGGATCTGCGTGTTAAAAATCCGCAACGCTCCCTTATACTTTTGTATAAGTTCATTGCTTCTGAACTCCTGCACGATCGAAATCGGCAGGCTCTAGCATATGCCTCGGTTTATGAGACATACTGACTTTAAAATATTATCACTTTTCGATTTTGATTGCAAGTTATTTTCCATCATATTTTTTCAATCTGTGAAAATTCCAACTCCACCGGTGTTTCGCGGCCGAACATATTGACAAGCACTTTCACTTTTCGCTTATCCACATCGATCGCTTCTATTTTGCCAGTAAAGTTGGTAAAAGGACCTTCTTTTACCCTTACCGTTTCATTTAGTTCATAATCTATTTCGATGTCTGTCAATGGCATGCCCATCCGTTTTAAAATCATTTTTACTTCTTCTTCCATCAATGGCGTTGGTTTAGAGCCAGCCCCGCTTGAACCGACAAATCCCGTTACCCCAGGGGTATTGCGCACCACATACCAGGAATCATCGGTCATCACCATTTCCACTAGCACATAGCCTGGAAATACTTTCTTTTTCGTCGTCTTTCTTTTGCCATTTTTCACATCTGTTTCTGTTTCTTCGGGAACGACAACGCGAAAAATTTTATCCTGCATCCCCATGGATTCGACGCGTTTTTCTAAGTTGGCCTTCACTTTATTTTCATAACCAGAATACGTATGAATCACATACCAATTTTTTTCCATCGATTAGGACTTAACTGTCCTTTCCCTCCCCAAATCGGTTTCATTTCCTTTTTTAAGCAAAACAAAAACCCGTTACCGGGCCAGACGTTCACATTATTATCTTTCATTATATCATATCGGCAGCAGACTTATTCAAAAACAACACGAATTAATTCGGAAATACCTAAATCAATAACGGCAAAAAATACCGTAAAAAACGCAACGGTAGCTAATACGATAGCTGTATAATTAACTAATTCCTTCCGATTTGGCCAACTTACTTTTTTCATTTCTCGTACTACTTCTTTGAAAAAGTTGATGATTCGCTGCATGATTAGTAACCTCCAACAAAGAAAGCTGCCCACATAGCACTATTTCGTCTCACGGTGGGGTGTATGCATGTTGCAAATTTTACAAAATTTATTCGTTTCAAAGCGCTCTGTTACATGGTCTATTTTTTTCATCGTCACATAATTTCGACTGCCGCATTTACTACAAGCCAAAATCACTTTTTTCCGCATGAATGTCCCACCGTTCTATAAAGATGTCCATAAAAATTTACCACACCCTCATTTTCACTGTCAACGTCAGATTTGTGTCTCTATGCTAGAAATCTTAAAGGCTGATTT
Source organism: Parageobacillus sp. NEAU-HV-2 (assembly GCF_059115485.1). Lineage (NCBI taxonomy): Bacteria > Bacillati > Bacillota > Bacilli > Caryophanales > Anoxybacillaceae > Parageobacillus > Parageobacillus sp. NEAU-HV-2. The sequence goes on along the minus strand of NZ_JBXUJJ010000014.1, from coordinate 15,716 downwards.
CGCGGTACTCTAAATATTTTTCCAGCTTTCTTTTAACACGCTGAAGAGCGTTATCAATCGATTTGACATGGCGGTTCAATTCTTCAGAAATTTCTTGGTACGAACGTCCATCCAAATACAAAGCAAGCACTTTTCTCTCTAAATCGCTAAGAAGTTCCGCCATTTTGACCTCAATATCGTCTACTTTTTCGCGATTGACAATAAGCTCTTCCGGATCCGTCGCTTTTGTGCCGGAAATGACATCCATCAACGTGCGGTCTGATTCATCATCATAGATAGGCTTATCCAAGGAAACGTATGAATTCAGCGGAATATGTTTTTGCCTTGTTGCCGTTTTAATGGCCGTAATCATCTGCCTTGTGATACAAAGTTCTGCAAACGCCTTAAAGGAGGAGAGCTTGTCCCCTTTAAAGTCGCGAACCGCCTTGTATAGACCGATCATCCCTTCCTGAACAATATCTTCCCGATCGGCGCCGACTAAAAAGTAAGAGCGGGCTTTGGCACGTACAAAATTTTGGTATTTATGAATTAAAAAATCTAACGCATCCCCATCCCCTTGATGTACTAACTCTACTAGCCGCTCATCTTCCATATTTTTGTAATCATTATACATTTTTTCCTTGAAGCAATGGCCCACGCTGATCCCCCCGACCGCATAAATCGCTAGAATTTATTATACAGTACAAATTTTTACAGCGTCAACCACTCATTTTTGCCCTCTTCTCCATTTTTCGAAAATTTTAGCAACTTCTTCGGTTAACGGGACTTTGGACATTGGGGTCTTTTGTTGTATGTCTTGCAGTTTTTTGGAAATATCTTTTTCGATCGTCTCCATTTCTGCTAAAAGCTCACGGGCGGACTTGCGCAACGCTCCTTGACTAAAAATCGTCCATTGCTCCGTATAATCCGATGTAGCAACATACACCTTTGTTCGTACATTGATTAAGCTTTTGGCCAACCGTTCAATGCGTTCATCCGCTGTTTCATGTTCTTTTGTAAATATTACTTCGACTTGATGGTTTTTATATTTTTTCTCATTCCCTTGTACGAGGTGTGCGTCAAAAACAATGATTACTCGGTCTCCCGTAAATCCTTGATACTCCGCCATTTTGTCAATCAGCAAATCCCTTGCCGCGGCAAGGTCATTTTCTTCTTTTAGTTTGCGGAGTTCCGGCCAGGCACCGATCATGTTATAGCCATCGACGATTAAAATATTCATCATTTATTCTCCTAAAGGATATCGCTTGCGATACACCTCGTACATGAGAAGACTTGCAGCGACGGAGGCATTCAATGATGTCACATGTCCTCTCATCGGCAGACGAAGGAGAAAATCACATTTTTCTAAAACAAGTCTGCTGATTCCTTTTCCTTCACTACCAATTACGAGAGCCAATGGCATTGTTCCGTCAAAGGAGCGGTAGTCGTCTTTTGCTTTCGCATCAGTCCCGACAATCCATACCCCACGCTCTTTTAATTCGTCGATCGTTCTCGCTAGATTTGTCACTCTCGCAACGGGAATATGCTCGATCGCTCCTGTGGAAGCTTTCGCTACCGTCGCCGTCAAGCCGACAGAACGCCGTTTCGGAATAATGATGCCATGCGCCCCTACAGCATCGGCCGTTCGCATAATAGATCCTAAATTATGCGGATCCTCTAGTTCATCAAGAATAAGAAAAAACGGTGGTTCTCCTTTTTCCGATGCCCGGGCGAATAAATCATCGACTTCGTAGTAACGGTATGCTGCAACTTGAGCCACCACTCCTTGGTGTGTCCCTTCTACCATTTGATCGAGCTTTTTTTTCGGAACGTATTGCACAAGTACGCCGTTTTGTTTGGCGAGCTGAATAATCGGCTGCACGGAGTGGCGCTGCACCCCTTCCGCGATCCAAATTTTATTGATTTCCCGCTGCGACTTCAACGCCTCCATCACCGGGTTTCTCCCAATAATAAAATCCATCGTTACAACGTCCTTTCCTTACTTTCAATAATCGCAAATGAACAACGAATTAGCTCTTCCACCCGCTTTTCATTTTTCCCTAAAAAGTGATAGCCAATCAATGCTTCAAACGCCGTGCTATACCGGTATGTCTGCACGTCCGTATTTTTCGGAATCGTGCCGGATTTGGCGTTTCTCCCGCGGCGGACGACGGCTTGTTCTTCTTCCGTTAATAATTCCTTTTCCAATAAAGCTAGCAACACTTTAGCCTGCGCTTTGGCAGATACGTATTGAATTGCTTGGCGATGAAGCTGGTGCGGTTTCACGCTGCCATTGGCAAGAAGGTGATGCCGTACGTATACTTCGTAGACGGCATCACCGATGTAAGCAAGCGCTAATCCGTTTAGCTGTTTGACATCTTTGATCGGCTGTAGCAAGCTCATCCCTTCTTATCCTCTTTTCCATCTTGTTCCTTGCGGCGTATCTTCTAAAATGATGTTTTTCGCTTTTAATTGATCACGAATTTGATCAGCTAAGGCGAAATTGCGATTTTTTCTCGCTTCATTCCGTTTTTCGATGAGCGCTTCAATTTCCTCATCTAATAATTCTTCCTCTTGCAGCGTAATGCCAAGTACATCAAGCAACTGTTCAAATTCACGTAAAAACGCATGAATAACGCGTTCCGATGTGTTTTTCTCATGCAAATATAAATTCGCTTGTTTCGCCAACTCAAACAACACGGCGATTCCATTAGCTGTATTAAAATCGTCGTCCATTTCGCGGATAAACGCCTCATGCTGCTTTTGAATCCGATCGAGCCATTGCTCGTCATCATCGGTTAAGTTGGTGCTGCTTTGCAAGCGATGTTTTAAGTTAAAATAGGACGTTTTTAACCGTTCTAATCCTTTTTTCGCGCTTTCTAACAGCTCGTCGCTATAGTTGATCGGATGGCGGTAATGAACCGAAAGCATAAAGAACCGCAACACTTGCGGATCAATTTGCCGGATAATATCATGAACGAGCACGAAGTTGCCAAGCGACTTTGACATTTTTTCATTGTTAATATTTAAATATCCGTTATGCAGCCAATATTTCGCAAACGGTTTTCCCGTCAACGCTTCCGATTGGGCGATCTCATTTTCATGATGAGGGAATGTCAAATCCTGGCCGCCCGCATGAATATCAATCGTATCTCCTAAATATTTGCGTGCCATGGCCGAGCATTCGATATGCCATCCAGGGCGGCCTTTTCCCCATGGGCTGTCCCAGCAAATTTCCCCTTCTTTTGCTGCTTTCCATAACGCAAAGTCAAGCGGATCGTCTTTCTTTTCCCCGATTTCGATGCGCGCTCCCGCTCTTAGCTCGTCAATAGACTGGTGAGAGAGTTTGCCGTACTCCGCAAATTTTCTCGTACGGTAATACACATCGCCGTCGACTTCATACGCATACCCTTTATCGATTAACGCTTGAATAAACGCAATAATGATATCAATATTTTCGGTGACGCGCGGATGCACGTTCGCTTTTTTGCAGCCAAGAGCGGTAATATCTTCAAAATACGCTTGAATAAACCGCTCGGCAATCGTCGGTACATCTTCCCCTAGCTCCCGCGCTGCTTTAATTAATTTGTCATCGACATCGGTAAAATTGGATACGTATGTCACTTCATAGCCGCGGAACTCTAGGTAGCGGCGAATCGTATCAAATACGATCGCAGCGCGGGCGTTGCCGATATGAATATAGTTATATACCGTCGGACCGCATACGTACATTTTCACCTTATTCGGTTCGAGCGGCTCAAACGTTTCTTTTTTTCTTGTTAACGTATTATAAAGCCGAATGCTGCTCATGTTCGCTCTTCCTTTCCTGTTTTAAGCTCTCCATTTCGCTACGCAATTTGGCGATTTCCGCTTCCAGCTCTTTAATGCGATCAGCTACTGGATCTGGCAAATCGGTATGGTTTAAGTCTTTTTTCACTCTCACCCCGTCACGGACAACCACCCGTCCCGGAATCCCGACAACGGTCGAGTTTGGCGGAACGTCTTTTAAGACGACCGAACCGGCGCCAATTTTCGAGTTTTCCCCGATCGTAATCGAGCCAAGCACTTTTGCTCCTGCCGCAATTAAGCAGTTATCTTTGATCGTCGGATGGCGCTTCCCTTTCTCTTTCCCAGTTCCCCCTAATGTCACGCCTTGGTATACAGTTACATTATCGCCAATTTCGCACGTTTCGCCAATGACCACTCCCATACCATGGTCGATGAAAAAACGGCGCCCGATTTTCGCTCCCGGGTGAATTTCAATACCGGTAAAAAAGCGGCTGATTTGCGAAATCAAGCGAGCGAGAAAATAAAATTTTCGTTTGTATAACGCATGGGCAATGCGGTGCGCCCAAATCGCATGCAAACCGGAGTATGTTAAAATCACCTCTAAATAGCTTCTTGCCGCCGGGTCTTGCTCAAAAATCACTTCAATATCTTCCTTCAGTGTTTTAAACATATAGTCCTCCCTCCTCCATGATCAAAATGTATTATATCGATAACAGTTTTGTTTTCTATTGAAAAAAGCGCCTCTGTGCCAAAGACACAGAGACGCTTCTAGGCGCGGTTCCACTCTGTTTAGCTAAACGATTCGTTTAGCTCGCTCTAGTCTGATAACGGAGAAACTCCGCTCCCATCTACTACAGAACGTCTCTGTTCCGGTTCGAAAGGAGGCTCCGAGGGGCATTTCGGAGAACATCGGTCATGAATCACTTCCAGCCAAGGTGATTCTCTCTGGGATGCCAATGTTTCCTACTTCTCCTCGTCAACGCTTTTTCCATATTTTCATTTTTACCTACTATATGAAAAGCGTACAAAAATGGTTAATCAATGACTTTTTCTAATCGGTTGATTACTTTTTCTTTTCCTAGTAATTGGAGCGCAAATGGCAATTCCGGTCCGTGGGTTTGCCCGGTTACAGCGACGCGGATTGGCATAAACAATTTTTTCCCTTTTTGTCCTGTCGCCTTTTGCACCGATTTAATCGCCGCTTTAATATTATCTGCCGTAAATGGCTCAAGCTGCTTCACTTCTTCTAAAAATGCTTTTAATACATCCGGAACTTGCTCTTCCGCCAACACCTGTTTCGCCTCTTCATTATACTCAATCTCTTCTTTAAAGAACAGCTCCGATAGCTCTACAATTTCCGCCCCATAACTCATTTGCTCCTGATATAGGGCAATTAAATCGCGTGCCCATTGCCGCTGTTCTTCACTCATTTGCTCCGGCAGGCGTCCTGCTTTAATTAAATGCGGCAAAGAAATTTCCACCAGTCGGTCTAAATCTAGATTTTTAATATATTGGTTATTCATCCATGTTAGCTTTTTCGTATCGAACATCGACGGTGATTTGGACAACCGGGAAACATCAAAAATACGGATAAGTTCTTCTTTCGAGAAAATTTCTTCTTCTCCTTCCGGCGACCAGCCTAACAGGGCAAAAAAGTTAAACATCGCTTCCGGCAGATAGCCAAGCTCTTTATACTGCGAAACAAATTGAATAATCGACTCATCGCGTTTCGAAAGCTTTTTGCGCTGCTCATTTACAATCAAGGTTAGATGGGCAAATTGCGGCGGCTCCCAACCGAAATAGTCGTATACCATCAATTGTTTCGGCGTGTTCGATAAGTGCTCCTCACCGCGGAACACATGCGTGATTTTCATTAAATGATCATCGATGACAACGGCGAAATTGTATGTCGGGATGCCGTTCGCTTTCATAATGACCCAGTCGCCGATATCTTTCGATTCAAACGTCACTTTTCCGCGCACCATATCTTCAAATTCGTATGTCTTTCCTTCAGGAACTTTGATGCGGATCGTATACGGCTTTCCTTCCGCTTCCAACTGGGCGACTTGTTCTTTCGTTAAATGGCGGCATTTCCCGCTGTATTGCGGCGCGGCGATGCCTGCTGCTCTTTGCGCTTCCCGCTCTTTTTCGAGCTCTTCCGGCGTACAGAAACATTTATAAGCATGTCCTTTTTCTAAAAGTTCATCGATATATTTACGGTATATATCAAGACGTTCTGTTTGGCGATACGGACCATATCCCCCGTCTTTATCGACGGATTCATCATAATCAATACCGAGCCATTTTAAATTTTCCAGCTGCGATTGTTCGCCGCCTTCTACGTTGCGTTCAATATCTGTATCCTCAATGCGTACAATAAATTTTCCGTTATGATGACGGGCAAATAAATAGTTAAACAATGCTGTCCGCGCCCCGCCAATATGTAAATGGCCGGTTGGACTTGGTGCATAGCGCACTCGTACTTCTTGTGCCATCGTCGATAACCTCCAATATAATCAAGCTTGTATCACTATTGTACATTCTATCGCGGCAAAGTTCAAAATGATTGTTTTCCGCTATACAGTCAATAACAGAAACTTACCGCTTTTGCAATAATACGACCGCCTGCGCGGCAATTCCTTCTTCCCGTCCGGTAAAGCCCAACTTTTCCGTCGTTGTTGCTTTTACATTGACTTGTGACGGCTCTCCTTCTAATAATTCGGCAATTTTCTCTTTCATTTGTTGAATATATGGCGCCATTTTCGGCTTTTGCGCAATAATCGTGCAATCGACGTTCACAAGCACGTATCCTTGCTGTTTGACTAGCTCCCATACATGTTTTAATAATAAAGCGGAATCCGCGTCTTTATAGCGGTTGTCCGTATCCGGGAAATGCTTTCCGATGTCGCCGGCACCGATCGCTCCTAGACAAGCGTCCGCAACCGCATGCAGCAATACATCGGCGTCGGAATGGCCAAGCAGCCCTTTTTCGTATGGAATGCGAACGCCACCGATAATTAAAGGACGCCCATTAACAAGCTGATGCACATCAAATCCTTGACCAATGCGAAACATGTTGTTCCCCCTCCCATTACAAACTGGTGCGGCTCGATAAAATCGCTTCCGCAAACAATAGATCATCCGGTGTCGTTAATTTAATATTGCGGTAATCGCCTTCCACAATCTTTACTTTTCCGCCGATTCGCTCGACAAGGCTGGCATCATCCGTGCCGATATAACCTTCCTTTTTTGCTTGCTCATGTGCCTGTAAAATGAGAGAAACATGAAAAGCTTGTGGAGTTTGTACAGCCCACAAGCTAGAACGTTCCATCGTCTCTTTCACAAACTGTCCGTGGACTTTCTTAATCGTATCTTTGACGCGAACCGCTGGAACCGCTGCGCCGTACTCGTTTGCCGCTGTTACTAATTCATGAATGTGCTCCACGGTAACGAATGGACGGGCGCCGTCGTGAATCAGGACAATATTGCTGTTTTTGAGCGCTTTTAGTCCATTGTACACGCTATGTTGCCGCTCTTGGCCACCGTTGACCAGTGCGATGATTTTGTTGAGATGAAAGCGGGAAAATAATTGTTCAAATTGAGATCTTTCCGCTTCGTTAATCACCACAATGATGCCGTCGCACCATTCATCGCTGTCAAACACTTTCAATGTGCGCACGATCAACGGTTCATGACGAAGCTCAATGAACTGTTTATTCACTCCCGCTCTCATTCGCTTTCCTTGCCCAGCTGCTGGAATAACTACCTCATACTTCATTGCCGTTTCCCCTATTCATTGTTTATAGCGCTTTTTGCAACAGCTTTAACTTGGCAAAAATCATTCTCCCTGCAGATGTTTGTAACACGCTCGTCACCAATACGTCAACCCGTTTGCCAATGTACTCTTTTCCATCCTCGACAACGATCATTGTGCCATCATCTAAATACGCTACTCCTTGATTATGCTCTTTGCCATCTTTGATTACATGGACGTTTAATTCTTCCCCAGGTAGAACGACCGGTTTCACCGCATTGGCTAAATCGTTAATATTAAGAACACGCACATTTTGCAGCTCACATACTTTATTTAAATTAAAATCGTTCGTAACGACAATCCCTGATATCAATTTCGCTAACTTTACCAGCTTGCTGTCGACTTCCTGAATATCATCAAAATCGCCTTCATAAATTTCTACTTTTATATCTAATTCTTTTTGGATGCGGTTTAAAATGTCCAGCCCGCGGCGGCCGCGGTTGCGTTTCAGCACATCGGAAGAATCGGCAATATGTTGCAATTCTTCTAGCACAAAGCGCGGAATGACAATCGGTCCTTCTAAAAAACCAGTTTGGCAAATGTCCGCAATCCGACCGTCAATAATAACGCTCGTATCTAAAATTTTCACTGAACCACCCTTTGGCGGCTCTGCTTCTCCTTCTCCGCTTTTTTTCTTTGCCATTCGGTTAGAAAGCGAAAATAAATTCATTAATTCATGCCGTTTGTTAAAACCAACGCGAAACCCTAAATAGCCAAGTAAAATCGTCAAAAAGATTGGCAGAACCGTATTGACGACTTGAATGTGAAACGATTGCAGCGGCATGACAACTAAAAATGCGATAATAAGACCAAAAATAAGCCCTAAACTGCCAAACAACAAATCGGCAACAGGTACTTTAACGAGCGATTCTTCCACCCAACGAATCATATCAACCACATAATCGACTAGCCAAAAAGTCAACATAAAGAAAATAATTGCCCCTAATATTGCCAATGTATAGGAATTATTTAACAGCGGGACATCGCTTATGTGCATAAGCCGCAATAAATCAGGCAAAAAAACTGCACCTAATGTTCCTCCGACAACAAGAAAAAATAGTTGCACGATCCGTTTTACCATGTGTTGATCTTCACCTCCCTATTAACATTATAAACAGTTTCCAATGTTTGAAACCAATGATAGCATAGTTTTTAATGTTTTTTTAAACATTTGACATAGGCTCGTAACGATTTTACTGCAACGTATATTCGAGCGCCTCCGAAACGTGGGATACACCAATAACCGTTATATGCTTAGGAGGATTCCAGCCCATTAAATTATTTTTTGGAATAATAATACGAGAAAAGCCTAATTTCACAGCCTCTTGTACGCGCTGTTCAATGCGGGAAACGCGGCGCACTTCCCCGGTCAAACCGACCTCGCCGATAATCACATCGGACGGATTCGTCGGCTGGTCGCGGAAGCTGGAGGCAATGCTGACGGCGATCGCCAAATCAATCGCCGGTTCATCCAATTTGACTCCTCCTGCTACTTTCAAATAGGCATCTTGGTTTTGCAAAAGCATACCAACCCGCTTCTCTAACACCGCCATCAATAAAGAAACACGGTTATGGTCAATACCGGTCGCCATCCGTCGCGGATTGCCAAAGCTCGTTGGAGATACTAACGCTTGAATTTCGACTAATACAGGACGAGTTCCTTCCATCGCCGCGACAACGGTTGAACCCGCTGCACCGCGGGAGCGTTCTTCTAAAAACACTTCCGAAGGATTTTCGACTTCAGCAAGCCCTACATCCCTCATTTCGAAAATGCCAATTTCATTTGTAGAACCAAACCGGTTTTTTACCGCCCGCAAAATGCGATACGTATGATGCCGCTCCCCTTCGAAATAAAGAACGGTATCAACCATATGCTCTAAAATTCGCGGTCCGGCAATGGCCCCTTCTTTCGTCACATGCCCGACGATAAAAATGGCAATTCCTTTCGTTTTCGCGATTTTCATTAATTCTGCCGTGCATTCGCGCACTTGCGCCACACTTCCTGGAGCAGATGTAATATCAGCGCGATACACTGTTTGAATAGAGTCAATGATCACACAAGCAGGGTGGATATTTTCTATTGCTTCTACAATATATTCCAAATCTGCCTCTGCTAACACATACAATTGATCGGAGACAACATGGAGACGGTCAGCGCGTAACTTCATTTGCTTAATCGATTCTTCGCCTGATATATACAATACTTTATGCTGCATCGCGGCAAGCTGCGCAGAAACTTGTAACAGAAGCGTTGACTTTCCAATACCAGGATCCCCGCCGATTAACACGAGCGAACCTCTTACAATTCCTCCGCCTAATACGCGGTTAAATTCCGACATATTCGTTTGCATGCGCGGCTCCTGTGTGGTTGTTACGGTAGTAATCGGCACAGGTTTAGCCATGGCATCAGGCGCAGAATGGACAAATACGCCTCTTGTTGCCGGCTTTATTCGCTCGATTTCTTCAACCATTGAATTCCAAGTATTGCATCCCGGACATCTTCCAAGCCATTTTGCTGATTCATAGCCGCATTCTTGACAAACAAATTTCGTTTTCTTTTTTCCCATCGAAAAACCCTCTCTTTTTTTACATTGAAACAAAAAGGTATGGGCAATGGAGCTGCCGCATACCTTTCGTAAAAACTTTGATTACATTACCGCTTGTTCTGATAATACAACAAATTCTCCATCTTTAACATCGACAACGACTTTTCGTCCTTTTGCAATCGTTCCTTTTAACAGCTCTTCCGACAAACGGTCTTCGATATGTTTTTGTAGAGCGCGGCGCAGTGGGCGGGCACCGTACTCTGGGTCATATCCTTCTGAGGCAATTTTTTCAATCGCCGCATCCGTCAGTTCTAAATCAATATCTTGCTCTTTTAGGCGTTTGATCAATGTGTCTGCCATCAGTTTAACAATTTGTTTTAAATGTTGTTTTTCGAGCGAATGGAAGACGATAATTTCATCAATTCGGTTTAAAAACTCCGGACGGAACGCTTTCTTTAACTCGTCCATCACTTTTCCTTTCATGTCTTTATACTTCTGTTCTTCATCTTGGACGTTAAAGCCGACGTATTTATTCCGTTTTAACGCGTTCGCGCCGACATTCGACGTCATGATGATAATCGTATTGCGGAAGTCTACTGTTCTTCCTTTCGAATCAGTTAAACGACCGTCTTCTAACACTTGCAACAAAATGTTAAATACATCCGGATGGGCTTTTTCCATTTCATCGAGCAATACAACTGAGTACGGTTTGCGGCGCACTTTTTCGGTCAGCTGGCCGCCTTCTTCATATCCGACATAGCCAGGAGGCGATCCGATTAAACGGGACGTCGAGTGTTTCTCCATGTATTCCGACATATCGATGCGGATAAGGGCGTCTTCGTCGCCGAACATCGCTTCGGCAAGCGCTCTGGCCAGCTCCGTTTTTCCAACCCCTGTCGGTCCAAGGAAAATAAATGAGCCGATTGGACGTTTCGGATCTTTTAATCCAGCACGGGCGCGGCGCACCGCTTTTGCTACGGCTTTGACGGCCTCATCTTGCCCAACAACACGCGAATGTAAAATTTCCTCTAGTTTCAGCAAACGCTCGGTTTCTGTTTGCGCCAATTTTGCAACTGGGATTCCTGTCCAGCTCGATACGACCATGGCAATGTCTTCGACCGTTACTTCCGAATTTTCTTGGCCTTGTTTTTCTTTCCATGCCCGTTTTGTCTCTTCTAGTTCTTCACGCAGTCGCTGTTCCATATCGCGCAAGGAAGCCGCCTTTTCAAATTCTTGGCTTTGTACCGCTGCATCTTTTTCTTTCCGGACTTCTTCCAGTTTTTGTTCCAGTTCTTTTAATTTCGGCGGTGCAGTAAAGGAACGAAGACGGACTTTCGAGCAAGCTTCATCAATTAAGTCAATTGCTTTATCCGGGAGGAAACGATCCGTAATATAGCGGTCAGATAATTTGACTGCCTGAACGATCGCTTCATCGGAAATAGAAACGCGGTGATGCGCTTCATAACGGTCGCGCAATCCTTGTAAAATTTGAATCGATTCTTCCACCGTCGGCTCGTCAACATAAATCGGCTGGAAGCGGCGCTCTAGTGCTGCGTCCTTTTCGATATATTTGCGGTATTCATCCAATGTCGTCGCACCGATACATTGCAGTTCGCCACGGGCAAGCGCCGGTTTTAAAATGTTCGATGCGTCGATCGCGCCTTCTGCCCCGCCGGCGCCAATCAAGGTATGAAGCTCGTCAATGAACAGAATGATATTCCCTGCCTGACGAATTTCATCCATCACTTTTTTCAAACGATCTTCAAACTCACCGCGATATTTCGTACCGGCTACGACCGTTCCCATATCCAGCGTCATCACCCGCTTATCGCGGAGCGTTTCCGGCACTTCATTGTTGACAATTTGCTGTGCAAGCCCTTCAGCGATCGCCGTTTTCCCTACACCAGGCTCCCCGATCAACACCGGGTTATTTTTCGTGCGCCGGCTTAACACTTCAATTACGCGCTGAATTTCTTTGCTTCGGCCAATAACAGGGTCCAATCGACCTTCACGGGCAATCGCCGTTAAATCACGGGCCAAACTATCTAATGTTGGCGTGCTGACGTGAGAAGCGCCGCTTCCCGAATGGCCCGAAACCGATTCGCTGCTTCCGAGCAGCTGCAATACTTGTTGGCGCGCCTTATTCAGGCTGACTCCCAAGTTGTTCAGCACACGGGCCGCCACCCCTTCGCCTTCACGAATAAGACCGAGCAAAATATGTTCGGTACCTACATAGGAATGACCTAATTTTCTTGCTTCATCCATCGATAATTCAATAACCTTTTTCGCCCGCGGCGTATAGTGGATCGTATGGGAAACTTCTTGTCCGCGGCCAATCAGCGACTCCACTTCTTTTTGAATTTTTTCTGGTCCAAGGCCGAGCGCCATTAATGCTTTCGCTGCGATTCCTTCTCCTTCGCGAATTAGACCTAGTAAGATATGCTCCGTGCCAATATTATTATGGCCAAGACGGATGGCTTCTTCTTGGGCCAGCGCCAATACTTTTTGCGCCCGTTCTGTAAACCTGCCAAACATCATTATTCATCACCCTCCATATTTTTTCTCTCTTCCATTTTCAGACGTTCCCGTATTAATGCCGCACGGCGAACGTCCCTCTCCTCCGGTCTTAGTACACCGCCGGCATATTGTTGCAAAAACCCAGGCTGTGTCAAAATCATTAGCTCATTTAAAATATTGCGTGAAATATTTTTAATATATCCTAAATCAATTCCTAAACGCACGTCGGACAAACATTGCGCCGCTTCTTTCGATTCAATCATCCGGCAGTTGGCCAATATTCCATAGGAGCGAAATACTCTGTCTTCTAATTGTATGTTTAAAGTTTTGACTAATGCCTCCCTTGCCATTCTTTCCTGGGTGATTAATTGTTGAACGACGCTTTGTAAATCTTCGACAATATCTTCTTCTGATTTTCCTAATGTAATTTGATTTGATATTTGAAATATATTCCCTAAAGCCTCACTACCTTCTCCGTATGTTCCGCGTACTACCAATCCTAATTGATTAATAGCTGGAATAATGCGATTGATTTGCTGCGTTAAAACGAGGGCGGGAAGATGCATCATCACAGAGGCGCGCATCCCTGTCCCAACGTTGGTCGGGCAGCTTGTTAAATAGCCGAGTTTTTCATCAAAGGCATAATTCACATATTCTTCAATCCAATCATCGAGCTCATTCGCTGCTTCTAATGCTTCGGTTAATTGCAGCCCTGGAAATAAGCATTGAATGCGAATGTGGTCTTCTTCGTTGATCATAATACTCACTTCTTCATTTTCCGAAAGCAAGCAAGCACCAAATGGCGAATCTTCTGCTAAGTGTGGGCTAATTAAGTGTTTTTCTACTAATACCCTTTTTTCAATCGGTTGAAGCTCCGACATTTTCAACAATTCAAAACGACCGACTGAACGGTGAGAACGATAGGCAAATGTTCGTTCAAACAAGGAAACAATTTGCTGTGCTTCTTCGTTGCTAAACACGGTTGGAAAACGGAAGTCAACGATGTTTCGTGCCAAACGGATACGGCTGCTTAACACAATATCGGAATCAGGACCTTCTTGGCTCATCCAAGAACTAACGGCCGTATTAAAAAACTTTTCAAATGACATACCGCTACATTTCCCCCTCTCCATGCTGACGCAGCTGATATTCCAAAGAACGAATTTGGTCGCGGACTTCTGCCGCCTTTTCAAATTCTTCTCTTGCTACAAATTCTTGCAGTTTTTGTTTTAGGATGGAGAGTTGTTTGCGCAGATGAAGCACTCCGCCTTTTCGTTTCGGTATTTTTCCAGAATGGGTCGTATTTCCGCTATGAAGTCTTTTTAATATTGGGGGCAAATATCGCGCAAATGTCTGATAACAGTTGGAGCAGCCAAAACGCCCGATTTGGGTGAACTGATCGTAGGTCATTTTACATGTTTCACATTGTAAAATATCCGGGCTTGAGAACGTATTGGCGGTCATTTTTTTCATCGGTGCCTGGAAATTAAGTAATCCAGCTAATAGATTGTTTAAAGAAAAAGCATCGTTTTCGTAAAACATAAACATATCGCCATGCTCTTTCGCGCATTGTTCACAAAGATGAAATTCGGTTTTTTCGCCGTTGATAATTTTCGTGAAATGCATCGTCGCTGGTCTTTGTTTACACTCTTGACATATCAACGCGGTCTCCTCCCCTATTTGTATTTCAGCGATGTTAGCATCGCTTTGAGCATGCGCGCCCGTAACTCATCCCGCTGAGGCAAATCGATATATAAAACAGAGCGATCCATCACGCTTAACATAATTTTTGCTTCTCGCTCAGAGATGACTTTTTCTTCGACAAGGCGTTCAATAATATCTTCCGCATTGGATTGGCTGATGCGGTGTCCCACTAATTCCAACAATTGATTAATTAATTGCGCCTCGCTTTTCGTTTTCACTTTCATAATGCGAATATAGCCGCCGCCTCCGCGTTTGCTCTCGACAATATATCCTCTCTCGAGCGTAAATCTTGTATTGATGACATAATTAATTTGTGATGGAACACACTGAAATTTATTAGCAATTTCACTGCGTTTAATCTCGACAATATCTTTGTCGCTCATATTTAATACTTGTTTTAAATATTGCTCGATAATATCGGAAATGTTTGGCACTCTACCTCCTCCTTAGCAACCAAAGTTGACTTTGACTATATTTGACCTTACTTCTACTATATAGTGTATTATAAAAAAATGCAAGAGTTACCGATAAAAACGACTAGTTATAGGATATCCTTTTTTGCAAAAAATGAAACATCAACATCGTTTTTACATACGGTCAAGGAAAGGAAACATAAGCAAATGAGGTAAAAAAAGAAGCATGCCCTTCACAAGAAAGACATGCTTCTTTATCCTGCCTAGCAACGACCTACTCTTGCAGGGGCGCTGGCCCCAACTACCATCGGCGCTGGAGAGCTTAACTTCCGTGTTCGGGATGGGAACGGGTGTTTCCTCTCCGCCATTGTCACTAGGCAAGTTGTTCAATTGACATAAATAATTATATTCATCTGATCGATTTTGTCAAGAAGGAGTTCATTCCTTCAAAACTAGATAACCGTTTGTTGGGAAGAAGCCGGGCGCCTGCGCGCTGTCTAGCTCCGGACGCCATCGGCTCGCGACGCTTCGGTCCCGTTGCGGCGGCGACAGCCTCCTCACGGGCCCTCCAGCGCACCTCGCCGATAGGCGGGCGTCCTCCGCTTTTCTGATGTCTAGCTCCGGCTCCTAGCCCCTTGGGTCGCTTCAGACCTGCTGTGGCGGCGACAGCCTCCTCGCAGGTCTTCCAGCGCCCAGCGGGGCTAACCAGTCGCCTGCGCTTTTCGTGGTTAAGTCCTCGATCGATTAGTATCCGTCAGCTGCACGTGTCGCCACGCTTCCACCTCGGACCTATCGACCTCGTCATCTTCGAGGGATCTTACTCGCTTACGCGATGGGAAATCTCATCTTGAGGGGGGCTTCACGCTTAGATGCTTTCAGCGCTTATCCCTTCCGCACATAGCTACCCAGCGGTGCCCCTGGCGGGACAACTGGTACACCAGCGGTGCGTCCATC
>NZ_JBXUJJ010000013.1:0-66617 GCF_059115485.1 Parageobacillus sp. NEAU-HV-2 | reverse complement strand
GCCCTTCAACGAATGTTTGAAGAACGTTATCATTAACCAAATACTGTAAATAAACAAAATAGGGGGATTCTCCCTTTCCAAACAGGAGACTGAATATTCAGTCTCCTGTTTGGAGGAAACTAGTTCCCTATTCATTCCAAATCCATTTCAGAGAAACCCTACCCCATTACATTACACAAAATTCTTGACGGTACCTCGTAATTTTTGATATCAGAAACAAATGAAGGTATCTTAGGTCATGTTATCATTTTGGTAGATATTCAAACAAAGAAAGCAATAGGTTTTATGTATTGTGAATAATAGCATCGAGAGATTGAATAGTTAGAACATTTTATTTTACTTCTCTCTTTACATATTTTCCTATCTTTTTCTAGACAAATAAGTACACACGTGCTAATATGTACATAAATTAACTCAATTTATTTTTTGGCTACAATTATCATTATTTTTATACGAATTATCAAAGTTTATACTTGATTATTAAGTAAACTTACTGACTTATCATTTTTTTTTATCCTTCACTTTATATTATGTCAACTGAAATTTAAAAAATATAAAGCAGTTATTGGCTACTTAACTTCCCTTTCTTTAACTTTATAAAATTCTTCGCTAAATGATTTGTCACATATCCAGTGACTTATTTGGTGTGATATCATGTATCTCCATTAAATCAAATCGTTTTTCATAACTTTGCTGTTGATATATAACATATAAACGCCGGTTTGCTTATTTTGATAAAGTGGTTGATTAGACCCTAATTCGTTCCCAATTTGTTCTAAAATATATTTTTCTTTTTGAGCGAATCCGATCGTTTGAAGATCATTGGAGATAAAACCGTCCGCTATAAAAAACCTAGGATATAAGCCATATTTTTAGACCATGTCTTGAAATAATCTTCATTTAACTTATACTTACGCTTCCAATTACCAAACGGTCTTTTTTTAATATTGTGATCAGACAAAATCATTCTTATATATCTTGGGGACACATTGGAAAGCTTTGCAATTACGGTGGTACTAGCACCTTCAAGATAAAGTTTTATAATTTCGTCTATCTCCAACGTTTGTTTTATATTTTTTCTTGCCATCTTTAAAACCCCTTTCATATTTATTTAAAATATATAATAAGAACAAACGTTCTTATTGTCTATATAAATTAAAATATTCACAACAATACCATTCCCGCTCTAATTAATAAATAGAAATAAATAACAAAAATTAGATAAAAATTAGGGAAACCCAATATCTAAGGGTTTCCCATTCTAGCGCTTCAGTTAATTGAAGAAAGTATAAAGAATTTTAAAGTATTACACCTGAAAAATCGCCTTTTAATACTACTTTTTCATTCTGATTTTTACATAAAAAGGATGCAATAATAGCTGTTCTATTATTTTCTTGCCTTTCGTATTTTTCAATTTTCACTTCACAAATTATTGTATCCCCCGTAAATACAGGTCTTAAAAACTCAAAATTCATCGTACGAGCCAGTACGTTATAATCTCCGCCTACTTTTGTCGGCAGAGTCGCCGTTAGTAACCCTTGAACTACAAGTCTTCCCTGTTCATCTGGGGTTATATGATGAATCCCTTTATCGCCTGAAATCTCTGTAAATAATTCAACATCCTTCACTGTAAAAGTCCGTTCAAACGTAATGATATCTCCTACTTTTAAAGACATATAAATCTCCCCCCTGAAGTTTAAATACTGTTATGGTTACTTATAATCTGAATATTACAGCAATAATAAACAATGTTCAACTATTCTGAATATTAGTTCAATAAGGACTACACATTAAATATTTCCGTCATTTAAGATTCCTATAAAAAGATGCAGAGACACCTTCTCTGCTTCTTTCCATGATTAGTTTCTTAATTTTAGTTGTTGGTTTTCAATGACATATATATGATCTGCTACACGATCAATAAACATGTGATCATGTGATACGAGAAGGACGGTGCCTTCATATCCCTTTAAAAAGCGTTCTAACGCTTCGATACAAAAAACATCCAAAAAATTTGTCGGCTCATCTAAAATCAGTATATTGTATCTTCCCAGAAACAGTTGGCACAACACCAGACGGGTTGCTTCTCCACCACTTAAATCGCGGACATTCTTTCTTAAGTCATTTTCTGTAAAATTCATTGCGTGAAGGACTGCACGGATTTTGCTTTCATCGTAGTCGCTTCTCTCCTTCATATATGCCATTACGGTTTCATCTTTTTCAAAATAATATCCCATTTGTTCATAAGATCCGATGACAGCTTTAGGAGAAATGATAATGCCTTCTCCGTGTTGTAAAATGTGGCGAAGGAGAGTTGTTTTTCCTGAACCATTTTTTCCTGTAATCGCGATGGTTCTCCCTAATGGGAATTGGAAACTTACTTCATTGAGAAGGATTTTGTTTCCTGCCTTTAGCGTTAATCGATCTGCCATAATCGGAAACTTATTGTGCAGCTTGAGAGCTGTTGGTTGAGGAAAATGAAGTGTTTGTTCCCTTTCTGGAGCTTCCACCGCTTCAAGCCGTTCCACTCGTCGTTCAATTGCTTTAGCTGCACGTTGAACCGCCTTTTGGCTTGTATCTTTTGATTTAGTCATAAACATTTTATTTGCCTTTGCTTTCGTTTCCTTTTTTGACATGCGTTTATTTGCCTGAGTAATTTTTTCCGCCTTTTTCATCTTCTCCTCTGCCGCTTTTAAAAGACGTGTTTTTTCTTTCACGTATTTTTCGTAATCCTTCAGCTGTCTATTACGAGCGAGTTCTTTTTGTGCTACGTAGTCTGAATAATTCCCCGTATATTCCGTTACACGCCCGTCTTCTACTTCCCAAATTTTTGTAACGAGTTCATCTAACACATGACGATCATGGCTTACAAGAACAAGAGCGCCGCAGTAATAACGTAGTTGATCGATGAAAAACTGTATTCCGGCCTCATCTAAATGTGTTGTCGGCTCGTCAATCACTAAACCTTCATGATAGGTGGAGAAAATTCCCGCTAACTTCAAACGCGTTTGCTCACCACCACTTAAATTTTTAAGTTCTGTTTGAGGTATAGATAGCTTTCCTAACAGCTCATAATCTACTTCTCTTTCAACTGGCCTTGACAGTTGATCGAAATAAGCAAAATCTGCATAGCGATTTACTTGGCCTTTATCTGGCGCAATTTGACCGGCCAAAAGTTTCAATAACGTACTCTTTCCAGCCCCATTTTTTCCAACAATCCCGATACGATCAAACTGGTGTACTGCTAGTCGAGGGATATCTAATACTAATTGGTCTAAAAATGAGACTTCAATATTTTTTAATTCAATATATACTTTTTCCATTATTCACTTACCCCCAATTCATTTGCGCGTTTTTTACTCCAACTAGAATATCTAAATCCACTGTGATCTCAGCAGAATTCCGATGAATAAACGCATCCATGCGTGCTTTATCCGCAGACCAAGCAAGAGGGGTCATTTGAACCAAATTTTTAAGATCCGCTTTATTAAGGTTCTTTGTATAACATAAATTGAAAACACCCAGTAGATGGAGATGTTTTTTAAAAAGTGACACTATTTGATCATTTTTATAGACCTTTTTTTCGTTGTTATCAAAGAGTACTTCTCGTAGCTCCTTTAGATAATTAGGACGAGGAACAACTTTAATGACCAGTCCATCTTCAACTAAAATTCTCTTGAATTCCTTGTAATTTGCAGGAGATAAGATATTAAGAATCACATGAAACGATTGATCCTCCAATGGTGATTTTGCCAAGTCACCTACTAACCAAATTAGGTTTTCGTATCTCTTAGCAGCCATGGCAATGCCTTCCTTTGAAATATCGAGACCAACCCCAGTCATTGCCGGAATCATACATTCGTCCAAAACCTTTTTTAAATGGGAACCTTCTCCGCACCCTAAATCTACAACCATAAAAGGTTTAATAGAAACATCCATATACTCCTTTATCACTTTCGCCATCGTCTCATGCATGGAAGTGTATAAGTTACTTTCCATGATGATTTTGTGTCTAGCTTCGAACAGTTCCTTCTTGTAATGACTATTAGAGGGATGAGTTATCAAGTTTACATATCCCTGTTTTGTGAAATCAAAAGTATGGTTTTTAGAGCATATTAGGCTTTTAAAATCCACAACCCTCATCGAACTTTTACAAAGTGGACATCTAAATGCTGCCACAAATTCACTAACAAGTTTTGCACTTTTTATTTTTTTGGTCATGCTATCTCTTCCTTTCGAAATAAAAAAATCACAGGCGATCTGCCTGTGATTCAGAGTAAAGGGAAGAAGACCCATCCTTATTAGATTATGGGCTATTAGAAGCCGTCACCAAATAAACCTTCTTTTTGCTAAACAAAAGAAGGAGAATTGTACATAAATAAAAAAGGCAGAACGATCTGCCTTTCTTCACATTACATATTTTCTATACGAAATGAAGATTATTAAAAAAGGACAGACTGCTCCCATTTACTCTGCATACACAAACAGAGCCTTTGAACGTATTTAATTACTGGTTCAAAGTTGGGAAACGCAATCTGATAAAATACATTTTTTAATAATCCTCCTGTAAATTAAAAAGTACAGTGATTATTATAGAGAGCCTTTTAGAAAAAGTCAATAAAACTAACACTTTCTCCAATTATACAACAATGAACCTCTCCCACCTACACTCCGTTCAGAGGAAGGGAGACTTCTCGATTAAAAAATTTACTGTAAATAAACATTGAAGCCCACACAATATGATTTTTAGCTTTCAAGTTCGATATTCCCCTTAAAGTTGTCTTCGGATTGATATATCTTATCCGTAAATTCGGCAAATAGCTTTTCGTATATTTCAAGTGTGTTCTTCGCTTCAATTCCTTTTTAGCTCCATAATCAATACCCCCTTCTTGCAATAACTGTTTTACCACATATTATCACCCCAAAAACTGGAATGCAACACTTGTTGTATTTCAGTTTTTGCATATGTTAAATATAAATTAATGGATTTGTGAAAGGAGGGAAGTTAGTGAAGCAGTATTTGGGTTATATCATTGCAAAATACGGATACATAGGTATCTTTTCAGCATTAGCATTAGGCGTCATTGGTTTACCTATCCCCGATGAAGTGCTTTTAACATATGTAGGGTATAACGTTTTTCAGGGCAAATTGTCTTTCTTTATCGCCTTTTTGAGTGCCTTTTTAGGTGCTTCTGTAGGTATCTCAATTAGTTATGCTCTTGGGTATAAATTAGGATTTCCCTTTTTAAAAAAATTTGGACCCAAATTTCACATTACTGAAGAGCGAATTGAACTAACTCAAAAACTGTTCAAAAAGCACGGGAGTTACTTGCTCATTATCGGGTATTTCATTCCTGGGGTAAGACATGTCACAGCTTACATTGCAGGAATATCAAAAATGGGATTGCAAAGATTTATGATTTTCGCTTTTTCAGGGGCTTTTATCTGGAGTATTACTTTTATTAGTCTAGGTCACGAATTGGGGGAAAGATGGTTCAAGGTCAGTAGCTATATACATCGTTACGGAATATATCTCTTTGTTCTCATTATTTTAGGTGTGTTTGGTATCATTGCATATCGTAAATTCAAGGAAACAAAATCAACAGCATAATGCAAGGTGGCTAAACAATGAGTACAAGAAGACTTATTCCACATACAGATGAATTGATCGAGAAGGAATTGAACTATTTTGACCAGAACATAATAGATTGGATTCAAGCCTTGATAAGTCCATAAACTGACCATAATAATGAAGTTTTTCACATTTCTTGGTTCAACGAAAGCCTTACTCTCTCTGCTCATCATTTCCGTAGCAATGTATTGATATCGCTGATGAATAATTTGGCAAGGGCGACTTTCACTCGCTCGTCGCCACTCAAAACCCCCACTAACTTATAAACATCATCCCGAAAGAAATGTAGGCGTGCAAGTATGGTCCGAATGAGTGTTTCATCCTGTTTGGAAGTGGAGCGTACATTTTCTAAAATCGTCTTGTTGACATCTAAAATATCTAAGTTTTGACTAAAATACCCCATTTTCACGGATGGGGAAATGGTAATTCCCTTATCTTGACTCAGGATCTTATTTACCAGAGTGGTTTTTCCGCTTCCATTCGGACCGATAATGGCGAGTTTATCGCCGCCACGCACCTGAAAACTGGCTTTATTCCATAGAACACGTTGGCCAATGACGCCTGCCACTTCCTGCACACGAATAATGACCCGATCTTTAAAGGCCTCTTCATTAGGCAAGTTCATTTTGATTGGAGGGAGTTCTTTCATTTTCTCTACTTTTTCTAGTTCCAGCCGTTCCAGCCGCTTCTCAATCGCTTTTGCGACTTTTTGCAATTTCTTTCGTTTTTTGGCAAAGTATGGTTTTACACCGGTGATTTTTGCTTCTGACGGGCTGGTCTTTTTGGGCGCCTTTATTGCTTTTTCAGCTTTTTGTTTTTTTAATTCCAAAACCCTCTCCAAAGCTTGTTTCTTTCTCTCATATTGTTCATAGGCCAGTATCTGTTGACGGCGCTCCAGCTCCTTTTGTTCTGCATAGTCACTGTAGTTACCTTTATACTCTTTGATCGTTCCTTCGTTAATTTCCCAGATAGTGGTACAAAAGATGTTTTTATAATTTAAAATTTTCTTGCATTGCAAGAACGGTTTCTAATATTACATTTACTCCCTTTTCACAATCTTCCCAAGTGGTAAGTTCATCTTCACTATGGCTCTTTCCATTGATGCTTGGAACAAAAACCATGGCAGTTGGTATATAGCTAGCTATGAATTGAGCGTCATGACCCGCACCACTAACCATTCTTCTATATGAATAACCTAATTTTTTTGTAGATTGTTCTAACAGATCGCATATTTGATTATTAAACCAAACCGTATCTCGATCCCATAATTTTTTTGTTTTGATTTCACATCCTTCTTTGAAGGATGATTGTGCAAGTCCTTGGATAATTTCCTCTACTTGCTTGATAATCGCTGGATTTTTATGTCTAGCTTCCAGTGAAAAGACAACTTTATTTGGAATCACCGTGTGTATATTAGGGAATACGTTCATTCTTCCAATGGTGTATACCAATTCATTATCAAGAGCAC
The DNA here is from genome assembly GCF_059115485.1 of Parageobacillus sp. NEAU-HV-2. Taxonomy (NCBI): domain Bacteria; kingdom Bacillati; phylum Bacillota; class Bacilli; order Caryophanales; family Anoxybacillaceae; genus Parageobacillus; species Parageobacillus sp. NEAU-HV-2. The sequence continues at coordinate 59,517 of NZ_JBXUJJ010000013.1, read as the reverse complement.
TCATTTTTTGCCTTACTTCAGTTATTAAGTTGTTTGCTGCAAAGAGAGCATCTTTTCTCATGTCCATAGGAGTAGTTCCTGCATGGTCAGATTCCCCAGTTACTTCAATCTCATAACACACCATTCCAACTACACATTCAACGATACCAATAGAGCGTGATTCTCGTTCAAGAATTGGACCTTGTTCAATGTGCAATTCTAAAAAAGCAGTAGCTTCTTTCAAACGTGCCTCTTCTTTACCTGCATAACCAATGGAATTTAATGCTTCTTCAAAAGTAATACCATCAGCATCTGTTTTTTGTAGCATGATAGATTTTTCGAATTTACCTGAAAGAACTCCAGATGCCATCAATGAAGGTTCGAATCTAGCACCTTCTTCATTGGTAAAATTAACAATCATGAGTGGGATTTGTGGTTTAATATTATTTTCTAATAAAGTTCGTACCACCTCTAAACCAGCAACCACTCCTAAGACTCCATCAAACCGTCCGCCATTTTTTACAGTATCTAAATGTGAACCTATCACTATTGGCGGCCTGTTTTCAAGTCCTTCTAAAGTAGCATAAATATTCCCCATATCATCGATCTTTATGGACATACCTAATTCTTCGCAACAAGAACAAAAATAATCTCGAGCTAATTTATCCTCTTCAGACAATGATAAACGAGTTACTCCATTGTTTTCTGTACGTCCGAAATTTGCAAATTGTTCAAGCGTATTTTTTAGCCTCTCACCATTAATTAACAATTTTTGTCGTTCCATAATGTGTACTCCCCTTTCAAATAATTTAGTAATCCCACAATATATTCGTGGCTTTTGTACAATTACTAACTAGGCAATCTAGTTTCCCAATAGTTTTTAGAAGAAGTCTGTTGGAAGATTTACCGTGGAGAACGAGTTGATATTTTATGCAACATGTGTTAGCTGATGATCTCTACCAAAAAGATGTCAATAAAGCAGCTTCTGCTAAAGAAACGTTTAAAACATGGAAGAAAGTACTGTTACCACAATGCACTCGCCTTTAGTATCGCTAATTCTGTGGATTATTCTATTACTACATTGTATCAATGATGTAAATCGCTTTCATTTAACAAAAAGTAAAATATTTCTAAATGATCGTCTTACATTAAGTATAAAATGGTGTTGCAAAACTAAAGGAAAAATTCTAATTGATGCATAAGGATGCAATATAACACATGCAGCAAGAAGGGGGTGGTCAAGAACGTTCAATATCGTCTTTTCATTTATCGAGTCCATGCATTTTCATGATACAATTCCAATAAAGAGTATTCATTAAGGAGGGACAGGAATTGTCAAAACTTATTAATGGAGCAGATTTCTTTAAATTCCCGCTAACTTCAAACGTGTTTGTTCACCACCACTTAAATTTTTAACTTCTGTTTGAGGAATACATTTATTTCTATTTCCAAAAATCCTGACCATCCATCACTAATTTCTATTAAAAGTGGATGTTAATTTAAGTGCGGCTACCATATATAGCAAAGACGCGAGATAAAATAAACTCCCAATCGTTAAGAAATCGATAAGATAGCCGGTGGCAATGATGGCGATTGCTGGCCAAATCGATGTCCAAAAATGATAGTAACCAATTGTTTTTCCAGCGGTAGCGGGTTCAGTGAATCTGGAAATGGTGGTCTTTTCTGTCGTTTTTTGAACGGCACCGAGCAATCCCATCACAATCTGGATAAAGTATATTTGCCATATTTCTGTTGAAATAGGAATCAATAACATCAACCCAGCCATCCCCCATGCATGCACTAACAACATCATGCGATCACCATAACGGTCCGTGAGTTTCCCAATCCATACATGGGATAAAGCCGCTGTCAAAGCAAATAAACCATAAGCCAAGCCGAATTGCGAATAGCTATCACCGATATTTCGAATAAATAATAAGTAAAATGGAAACACAATGCTGCCTGCTGTCATAACGAAACTTTGCGACGCTACAAATCGTTGATAATTCATTTTCCATACTCCTTGTAGAAGAGATTGACGAAAACCTCGTCGGGATCATAGTGGCGTTTTTTTTCAAAAAACTCTTTGGCTCTTGGATAGGCTCTATGCAGTTGTTCTTTCGTTGGATACGGATAATAAGGGAGATAATAAGAACCTCGGTGATCTAAAGTAACATCAATCATCTGCCTCAAGACCTTTTGTGTCTTTTCTACTTCTTTTGCGCTTCGCCCCTGATTGATTAAGAGCACTAAGGCAAACATGTCTTCTTTCGCATACGAAAGAACCGCTTGCTCGTCCTCTTCCACATACCGTATAGTGATGTTCAATAAATTCAAGTCCTCTCTTTTCAGAAGTTTCCGTAAATCATCGATATAAGAAGCGAATTCATCAACAGGAACAAAATATTCTTGAAGGACTTCTGTTCTGTTCGTGTTTTCATACTCCATGAATTGGCTTTCGGAGCGCATCACGTTATTTCTAGTAATGAGGTCGCCATTTTTGCTTTGGAAATAAGCAAGCTGTGTATCCCAAAGTATTTGCTTCCCCCAATCACTGTATCGTGATAATCCTAACAAAAATTTTGGCAAGGCAATGATCGTTTCTTTTTTCAATGGCTGATATTTTTCACGAAGGGATTGGTCTTCATACAATAAATAATTGGTCACATACATTTCTTTTAAGAAAGATTCAGGAGCAACGGAAATGCGAGCTATATGCATCCGAATGGCAGGATTGGCTCGTACTTTCTCTTTAAAATAAGAGGCATAATCTTTATAATCTATTTTATGGGTATACATTTGGTAAAGCTCATCATCTGTCAATTTCAGTGTCACATCTAGAATAATCCCAAATAACCCATAGCCGCCGATGACAAGATTAAATAGTTCCGGATGTTGCGTTCGGCTTACTTCAATAATAGAACCATCGGCCTGCAACAAACGGAATGATTCCACAGAATCCAACAAAGAACCATAGCGAATATCTCGACCGTGGACATTCACACTCAATGAACCGCCAACAGTGAAAATATTTTGCGATTGCATGACGCGTATCGCCAAACCATCAGGATTTATGTGTTGTTGGATTTTTTCCCAAGTGATTCCGCTTTGAACGCGTATCATTTTTTCTTCTGGGTGATATGCTAAGATTTTATCGTACGATTTCATGTCAATCATGATCCCACCGGGGTAATATGTATGTCCGCCCTGGCTGTGCTGCATGCCAGCCACAGAAATTTTTTCTCCTTGTTTGGCAGCCGCTTGAATCCATTCTTGAAGAGACCGTTCATCCGTAGCTGAGCGAATTTGTTTAATCGAAGTTGGCAGCAGTTTTCCCGAATCCTCGACTATCAGCGGAAGTTGTGTGTAGCGGTGTACCGAAAAAGAAAAGCTAAGGATATAAACGACTACCAATATAATCCAAGATCTGTTCATCCAAACCACCTATCTATTTTCATCGCTTCTCTTACTGAAGATACAATTCGACCATTCGCATACAATTATCCTTCCAAAAATAAATTTCGCGAAATTTATTCCATTATTTTTATGATACCATTCCAATAGTGAGAAATAATGAATAGCTGGAGGGAATCTTGTGAATCAGACTTTTGATAAACAACCTGTTGCGTTGGTTACAGGAGCTTCAAGCGGCTTTGGTTTGCTGACAAGTGTGGCACTTGCCGGCGAAGGCTATCGCGTGCTGGCTTCAATGAGAAACTTGAATAACAAAGGACGGCTGGAAGCAGCGGCTAAAGAAGCGGGTGTATCAGATCGGATTGAGATTGTCCAATTGGATGTGACCGATTTTTCTGCCGTGGAAACGGTGATTCAGGATGTGATTCACCGTTACGGGCGAATTGATTTATTGGTGAACAATGCGGGTTATGCAGCGGGCGGCTTCACGGAGGAACTTTCTGTTGAAGATTGGCGGCGGCAATTTGAAACCAATTTTTTCGGTTTGGTGGCAGTAACGAAAGCGGTTTTGCCGTCGATGAGGGAACACAGAAGCGGCAAGATTGTGAATATAAGCAGTATCAGCGGACGGATCGGATTCCCTTCTATGGGGCCTTATGTGGCATCTAAGTTTGCGGTGGAAGGATTCAGTGAGTCTTTGCGTTTAGAGATGCTGCCGTATGGCGTTCATGTAGTTTTGATTGAACCGGGATCCTATAAAACGGATATTTGGTCAAAAGGGTTGGGAGCGGTAACGATCCATCCGAATTCTCCTTATGTGAAAGAGATGAAGGCAATGTTGAAATATGTCAACCAGGTTGCCGACACGGCACCTGCTCCGGATGAAGTGATCCAACAGATTGTGCAAGTGGCAAAGTCTCCCTCTCCGAAATTGCGGTATCCGGTTGGCAAAGGTGTGAAATTAGGAATTGTCTTGAAACATGTGCTGCCGTGGAAGTGGTGGGAGCGGATGATAACAAAACGGTTGTGGAAGAGATAGTGATGGTGGGACTTTAGTTCAAAAATATGGAGACGAGAGTCGGCGTTTACGGTTCAGTAAAATTACAGTTCGACGATATTTTTTGTTACTTCACTAATGGGAAGGGATTGAATTTGTTGAACAGTTTAAGATTAATTAAGGTGAACCGTATCACAATTAATGGTAAAGATTTCCTGATAGTCAAGCCAATCAGGCTTGTCTAAATAAGTCAGCTTTGGTTTTTTGATGCAATGATGCTCACCTCACTTTAAATGAAAAGTGCAAGTTTTTTCACGATTTTCGTGATTTACCTTGCACTTTTCATACCTTATTCTATCCCACACGGAGAACGATCAGTTATTTGCCCGTTCTATTTGCGTATTCTGAACCTGCCGGATAGCGATCCCCCGAAATCTCGATCTTCGAGAGCGCGTCGTTCAAATCCTTTAGTTCGTCGGGAGTCAGCTCAATGTCCGCTGCGCCAAGATTTTCTTCCAAGCGCTCCAATTTACGCGTGCCGGGAATCGGAACAATCCATGGCTTCTGGGCAAGCACCCATGCGAGTGCGATTTGAGCCGGTGTTGCGTTTTTCTCTGCAGCAACCTTCTTTATCAGTTCGACCAAAACCTGATTTGCTTCGAGATTCTCCGGTTTGAAGCGAGGAACAATACTGCGGAAGTCGGAGCTAACGAATGTTGTATTCTTATCAATTTTTCCGGTAAGGAAACCCTTGCCTAGCGGGCTGAACGGAACGAAGCCGATTCCGAGTTCCTCGAGCGTAGGGAGCAGTTCTTCTTCAGGACTTCGCCACATCATTGAGTATTCACTTTGAACTGCAGTGAGCGGCTGAACCGCGTGTGCGCGACGAATCGTGTGCACCCCTGCTTCAGAAAGTCCCCAATGCTTAACCTTACCTTCTTTGATTAGGTCTTGTACTACTCCGGCTACTTCCTCAATCGGTACATTTGGGTCAACACGATGCTGATAGTACAGATCAATGGCTTCAACTTTTAGGCGTTTGAGCGAGCCTTCGACGGATTGCCTAATGGTCTCCGGCTTGCTGTCAAGCACCTGCTTGCCATCTACCATTTTAATACCAAATTTTGTGGCGATGACCACCTTTCCCTTGAATGGGGCAAGCGCTTCACCTACCAACTCCTCATTCACATATGGACCATAAACTTCGGCGGTATCGAAAAAAGTAACACCCCGATCAATCGCCGCATGGATCAGCGAAATCATCTCCCTCTTGTCTGCTGCCGGACCATAACCATAACTCATTCCCATGCAACCAAGCCCGATAGCAGAAACTTCTAGTCCGCTTTTTCCTAATTTACGCTTTTGCATAATTTATCTTCCTTTCTTTTTTATCGTTTGCCGTATCAAAAAAGTTAATACCGGCTTCACGACAACGTTTAAACATTGCTTTAGATGTTTCTTCATCAGCGTTTCCACCAAAAGACATCGTACCAAAACATAAACTTGAGACTTTAATGCCTGTTTTCCCTACTGTGCGATATTTCATAATAAATTCTCCTAATTTTAATACCAGAAAAGCTCAACCATTGGCGCACTTTGAGAAAGTTCGTGTAAGCCCGAAGGAAACGGATGCAACGGAGACTGCGACGAAGACTGTAGCGGCGCCGATCCAACAGATCGCCAGTATCGACGATTCGCCCACGGCGATTCCTCCAATACCAGCGCCTGCTGCAAAGCCGAGCTGTACGAAGGTACTGTTCAGACTAAGCAAGATACCGGAGGCTTCCGGAGCGATTGAGAGTAGGTTGTAGTTCTGGGTCGGTCCGAACGTCCAAGCAGCAATCGTCCAAAGCATGAGTAACAGGATGGCGACGATGGTCGTTCGGGCGACGATGGACAGCAACGCGAGAGCGAGGGCTTGTACGACCATGCTGCCGACAAGTGTGCGGGCGGTGCCGGTCCGATCCGCCAAGAAGCCGCCAAGCTTGGAGCCGATCAAGCTCGCGATGCCCAAGGCGAAGAGGATGACGCTCACTTCCTGTTCACTCATCGACATGACAGAGATCAGGAATGGGGTGATATACGTATTGACCATCGAATAGCTGATAAACACGAAGAACGTCACGCCGAGGGCGAAGGCTATCTTCGGCTTCTTTAACAGGGCGAGTTGCTTGCCAAGAGGGACGGATGCTTCGCCTTCCGTGGATGGAATCGTCTTTGCGACAGCGAAAATTCCCAGCAGGGTGAAGATTCCAATACCCCAGAAGATCACCTTCCAATCATATGCCGCAGCGACCACGCGCCCAATGGGAATGCCGAGGACGAGAGAGGCACTGAAGCCCAATGCAATGTTAGACATCGCTCCAGCCTGTCGCCCGGAAGGCGCCAGATTTGCAGCGGTGGAATAGGCGGTGACTACGAAAACACCCGTTCCGACCCCGAGTATAACGCGAGAGACCATCAGGAAGCCGAAACCCGGAAGGGCGAGCGTCGAAACGATGCCGAGTAAAATAATGGCAAGAGCTAGTAGCAGTTGCTTGCGCCGATCCATCTTCGCAGTCGCCACCATGACGGCTGGCGTGCCGATTGCGTTGGCAAGCGCGAATACGGTAATAAGCTGTCCTGCTGCCGATACCGATACGCCGACAGAAGAAGCGACTTGATCCAGAATGCCCGAGATGACAAATTGTGACGTGCCCACTAAAAAGCTGATAAGAGTTAGCATGTAAATTTTCCAGGTTTTATTCACGTTGTTCTATCTACTCCTCAATCTATAATTTAATCCCTTTTGTCCTAAAAAGAGCATTAAATATCAAATTTACGGTTACATAGCCATTTCACGATTTCAGGATCGTTATGTGAAAAGAACAAGCTCTTTTTCGTATCTAACGTAGCAATCATCTCCATATCCTCTTGGCTTAATTCAAAGTCAAAGATATTGAAGTTTTCGATGATTCTTTCTTTATGAACAGACTTTGGAATCGCAACGATTCCTCTTTGTGTCAACCAACGTAAAATCACCTGAGCAACGGATTTATTATACTTTTGAGCTATTGATACTAAAACTTCATTCTGGAAGATGTTATTTCTTCCTTCAGCAAAAGGCGCCCAGGATTCTATCTGAACATTGTACTCTTTCATAAGTTTTGCACATTCTATTTGCTGGCAGAAAGGATGCGTTTCAATCTGGTTTACAGCAGGAACTACTTCATTATGAATAATCAAATCTACCAGACGATCCATCTGGAAGTTACTAACTCCAATTGCCCTAATCTTTCCCTCACGATACAATTCCTCCATAGCACGCCAAGAGCCATATACATCACCAAATGGCTGATGAATTAAATACAAATCCAAATAATCTAATTGCAATCTTTCCAGTGATTTTGCGAATGCTTTCTTTGTGCTCTCATAACCGGCATCCTGAATCCAAAGTTTTGTGGTAACAAATATTTCCTCTCTTGGCACGCCACTCCGTTTGATTGCTCTGCCAACCGCTTCTTCATTTTGATAAGCGGCAGCGGTATCGATCAGACGATAGCCTGTCATAAGGGCGTCATAAACACATTGTTCACATACGTCCACATCTGTAATCTGATAAACTCCAAAGCCCAATATAGGCATCTCAACACCATTGTTCAAAATTACTTTTTGCATATGAAATCCTCCTGTGTTTTAAATATTAAGTGTCAAGTCACAATCCTTCTTTTTTACACTAAATGATTTGGATGCACATTGAATTCCCATACCCGGTTGATTATACATAATGGGTATTGTCCCTTCGATGTACATCTATTAAAATAGGAACGAGATCCTTGTAAACTGTTAATAAAAAATACAATTCTTATTCAGGTTTATTCACTCCCAAACTACGACGAACTTCCAATTCAGGCGTTACAGCTAATTTAACAACCAAGTCCGCAACACTCTTACGTGATACAACCGACCCTTTAAATGGTTCGCCTTTCTGAGTTGTCTCATAGTCAATTTCATCTTGATTGGTAAACCATGCAGGTCTCAGGATTGTATAATCAAGGTCTGATTCTTCAATAATAGCAGCTGACTTCCGATATGGATCTAAGATACTACCATATTTTTCTCCTGGGACCTCATCATAAATTCCCATTGAACTAATCCAAATTAAACGTTTCACACCCGTCGCGTTCATTGCCTCCACGATGTTTTTTGCCATTTGTTCGAGATTGCCAGCCAGATTGGCATAGACGACATCCTGCCCAACCATGGCTTCTTTTAAGTTTTCAATATCCAAAACATCACCTTCGATTATTCGTACTCGATTTGAATTGATGTTTTTTAGTCTGTGTGAATTACGAAGATAAAGTGTCAACTGAACATCGGTTTCGTTTAGGAATAAATCAATAGCAATGCGAGCAATTGAACCATTTGCTCCAAGAATTAAAACATTTTTCAAATTCAAAACTCCCTTTCATTCATTCTAATCATTAAATGTAAATAGATTACTCCGAAAACAATAATATGGGGCAATCTAAATAACGTAAGTTTTCTTTTTAGAGTTCTTGAACTGTTGGACGAATAATCATCTCGTTAATGGCTACATCAGATGGTTGTTCAATGGCAAAAGCAATGGCACGAGCGATGCTCTTAGCATCAATCGCAACTTTGTAGAATTCATCAATTGCAGATTTTAGTTCTGGATCTGAAATCGTTTCTGGCAATTCACTAGTAACGGCTCCTGGCGAGATGATGGTTGTACGAATATTGTTGACACACTCTTCTTTACGAAGACCTTCCGTAATAGCACGTACAGCAAATTTTGTAGCACTATAAACTGAACCCGCTGGTCCTATTAAATGTCCTGCTACGGAAGAAACATTAATAATATGACCTGATTTGCGTTCTCTCATGGATCGAAGAACAGCAGCAATACCATAAAGCACACCTTTGATGTTAACATCGATCATCGTATCCCATTCATTGATTTTTTTCTGATAAAGAGGTGATAGTGGCATTAATCCTGCATTATTGATCATTACATCGATTTTTCCAAATTCTTTAAGAGCATACTCAGCTAGCTCTTCCATTTGTTCATATGAAGTCACATCTGTTACTTTATAAATAGCTTGCCCGCCATTCTTTTGAATCTCTTCTTGTACTTTCTTTAAACGATCTTCACGACGAGCTGCTAAAACCACTTTCGCACCTTTAGATGCAAGTTCTTTTGCTGTAGCTTCGCCAATCCCACTAGAAGCACCTGTAATAATGACAACTTTATCTTGAATATTAGACATACTACATAACATCCTTTCTTAATAATTTAATAATCAAGTAACAAAAAGCCTTAAACATTGAAAAAATGCATACCTTTTGGGCTACTTATATTTTTACTTTTTTTCGAAAACAATTCTTTTGCAACCGTAAAGACAGACATTCGATGAACCACACTTTTCTGAATGCTTTCAGTTTTTGTTGAGCTGTATTCGTATTCTTTTCCCCTTTCTTCATTAAACATTGAATTAATAAATAATAAACATTGATATATTAATTAACATCTGTCTATAATTATAAACGTGTACAGGATGCTTACAATGGTTAAATGAACACGATTTGTTCATTAGTGAACAAATCAATTAAAATTGTTAATTATCTTTAAGAAAGTTGGGTGATCCTCACAATGTCTAAAGTGGATAGAAGAATACTCAAATCTCAAGAAGCGATAAAAAAAGCTTTTATTGAATTGATGTCTGAAAAAAATTTTGATGACATTACGGTACAGGATATTGCCGACAGGGCAAATGTTAGCCGAGGAACCATCTATCTTCATTACTTGGACAAATTTGATCTACTGGATAAGCTCATTGAAGAACATATTAACAATATGAGAGAAATTTGTGAATCGACGGCTGAAGCGGAATATAAAGAGGCGAATCTTCCTTGGTTCGAATATCTTGAGCATCATTATTTGTTTTTTTCAACGATGTTAACGAGCAAAGGCGCCCCTCAATTTCGTAGTAAGTTCATTGAGTTTCTCATCGAAGAGTTCAAGGATGAAGTGGATATAACAAAAGAAAAAAATCAAGGATTAAATGAAGACGTTATTCTTCAATTTATTGTGAATTCTTATGTAGGAATCGTGGAATGGTGGATCACGAATGGAATGCCTTATCCTCCTCATGTCATGGCAGAACAAGTAGGGATTTTGTTAGAGAGGAATCTATAGTGATCTCCTATGAAAAACCTACCTCATTTTAGTGAGGAAGAAAGAGGATAATTCCTTTAGGAAGATGCTTTAACTTAGGAATATTGTCTTTTACTATTCAATTAAAATGCAGGTTGTGAAGGATTGTACTTCAACTAACGGGTGCGTTGAAGAAGACAATGAAAGTATGACCAAAAAAGGCTCGGATTATAAACCGAGCCTTTTTACGTGCTATTTGTACTGCTAATTTATTGTTAAAACCTATGCTAATTCATATGTTGCTTGATGTGTTATTTAGGATTTTCTCTCCCGCAAGTGAACCCCTTAGTTACAACAACCTCTTTTCTTAATCTCAAGCCCCTGTTAGTTTAACAAGAAGAAAAATTATTTATTAACACGACGAATAGGAAGTAGTACATTTTCTATGAAATTATATACCTTTTCTTCAGCTTCGCTTCTTGATTTGACTGTGAAGAGAAGCCACTCATTGGATGAATTTGAAGTTCTCTTGTAATGCTTATCCAGGAACTTTGCTTCATCATCACTTGTATGTTCGGAAAAATAGATATTCCATGTACCTTGTTCATTTCTGAATCCAAATGTACTGATGACACCAAATTCTTCGTCCCAATAATCAATGTGCCAGTGTCTTCCGAGTAAATGTTCCTCAATTTCTTTCTTATAATCTTCGTAACAAGTTTCAATTTCAATAATTTCCATGTCTTCACTAAGTTGCTCGGTAGGAATCATAACGGGTTCGGGTACAACATCATTATCGTAAATAATACCTGCAATTGTATAAGCTAAATCTTTTTTTGCCTTCTCAATTGCTTTTTCTTTTGTATTCCCTCTACTTAGTGGATAATCCCACCCAACACCACTAAATAATGTTGGAAAATATACACCGAAGTCCCCGTCCTTTTCTTGACGTATTAAAGCTGGATATTTCCACTTAGATTTATCCATAGTCAACCCCACTTTCTTATTAACTAATCTGCCCTCGTCAGTGCAATAACATAAGTCATATTTAAGCATTTGTAGCTTTTTTCGTGTTTCTTCTTCTGTCAAGATTTTATAATCAAGAATAAACTTATAGTGAGGAAGATAATAAATTACAAACCACCTATTAGAAAATCTCTCATTAATAATATTCTCTGGCATAGAGAATTCAACGTCATCCACCACAACCTCCCAATACCTTGGACCACTACGGGGCTGATGAAATTCAAATACGCTTGGGATTCCTTCATAATCTTGTTTTTAATGTTTTTAGAAGTAATGGCGTGATCTAAAATCGTAGTCGTTGATAAATCGTTACCGAATACTTTCCCCTATTCGAGCGATATAGAATTTATTCGATGTGAGAATCATTGAGCCCTGTTCATATCGTTTTGATACGACTTGAAAAAAGACATTTACTGTTAGCTCATCAAGATGAACTTCGGTTGGTGATAGCGAATATATGTGCTATCATTATGGTAGAACGAACTCCTTCGGAACGAAGGGAAGCGTAAAGAGTTCTTGTATGTTGCTTATCGTTCGGCGAAAACATACAAGTCGCTTAAAGCCCCCACCTCTAGGCGAAGCGCAGGTGACGGGTAGTTACTGAGCCTCAACGACATCTGTTTCTGAACTGCTCACAAATTTTTTTCTAGGAGAGGCATACCTTTCTCCTTATTTTTTACTTAATCTCTTCGAAAGGAAGTTGGAACATGAGTATTCGTTATGAAACGATTTCCGAAGACGAGATTACTTGTATTAAAGATTTATGCAATGAATTAATGGCCTATCAAAAATCTAAAGCATCGATCCATCCAGAGTGGTTTGACGGTATGTGTTTTGAAACGAGAATGATTCCATCGATCGAAAAAGCTAAAGCGAACTACATCATTGTAGCGAAAGATGGCAATGAAATTATTGGATATGCATATAGCAATACTTCTCCAAAAACAATCTATTCCAATAATTTTGCAACTTTGCCGTGTGAAGCATTTTTTGATTTTGATTCTGTCCCAACCGATAATGTTGGCTGTCTTTCGCAGTTTTATATAAAAGAAGGATATCGCAATCAAGGAATTGGCAGCGTTTTATTCGAAAAATCGATGGAGTGGCTAAGTTCATTTGAATCCATCAAGGACATATTTATTTTTGTATCAAACGGAAATGACGATGCGCTAAAATTTTATCTCCGAAAAGGGTTTAACATCAGTCATCAAATACTGGATGGGTTTATTACAGTATTAAGGAATACGCACTAAACATGCTTTCTTTTTCATGCTGTTCGTAGAGAGAGGGAATTTTCCCTCTCTTTTACTATAACTTCTCCCATAACAGTGCCTTGCCGCTTATGTATAAAGAAGCAACTCCCCTCCTTCTCCCACTTCACTTGGCTGCGAACGGAAATACTCATTACATACCTCTTGTAAGCGTCCCCAATTAAATGGTTGCTGAAGAGATATTTTGTTCATATAACCTTAAGAGACTCTAATATCTATAACGTATTATGTGCAAGAAAGGTTATTTAGCTACATATTTTAATTAAAAAAGGGGGGGAATTATGAAGCAGCGAAAATGGACCGTTGGAGGTTTAGTGTTTGTTGGCTGCATGTTTCTCGGCGGAGGATTGGGAGCTTGGTTAGGAAGTCCCGGAATCGGATGGCTCATAGGAATGGTTTTTGGATTTTTTGGGATGGCTTTAACGATACTGATGAGTGAATTATAAAATAAAACACGGTTCTTCTTAGATAAAGCATATGCATGAAGAATTCATTCACTTACATACCAGGACGTGTAACATGTAATAATTGTACTCATTCAAAGTCATTCTTTAACGAGAAGTGGTATTCTCCCCTACAAGTAGACAACAAAAAAAGGACATCTGATTTGATGTTCCTAAGAGTCTACTTGGGAGGAGACTTTTTATGGCGAAGAAAGGACAAACTTTAACACTTATTCCGAAGAGCTGAAACGGATAGTCGTTCGTTTGAAATAATGAAGAGAACCAAAAAATAATTTTCTCCATGAGCCGCTCCCTATCACCGAAATTGCGTAAGCACCAAAAAACTATTTGCCATTGGATCTTTTACTCGATGGATTAACACCGATAGCGCATACAGATGAAACCGGCTTCATTTTTTCACTTCCAGTCGAATTGGTGAGAACCCTGCCTCTTTGAGATACTGTACTAATTTTTCCCCTTCTTGGCGCGCCATTTTATTAGTTGCCCCTTGGAGCGAGGCTGGAGTGTAATGGCAATCAGCCCGTTTGGCTTCAACCAATTCCGTAACTCTTTTAGCCGTTCAATAGGTTGTTCCCAGAATATAATTGAATTGATCGAATAAATTTAGAAAAAAGCCGGGTTCCCTTAAAAGCGAATCCGGCTTTGCTGGTGGATATTTTACGAAACAAAGGAAAGAAGAGCCCCTGTGGCGGCGGAAAATACAACGACAATCCAAGGCGGACACTTCCAGACCGTTAATAATCCAAAGGCAGCTAAAGCAAGGCAAAAATCTAACGGGCTTTTAATCGCCTTCGTCCATACAGGATGGTATAGTGCTGCAAGTAAGATGCCCACAACCGCTGCATTGATGCCGTACAGTGCTGCTTGAAAATGGGGATGATGACGAAGCCAATTCCAAAAAGGAAGGGCTCCGATGATTAACAGAAAAGAAGGAAGAAAAATAGCAAGAGTTGCCACTACAGCTCCTTTCCATCCAAAACTAGCCATTCCTAAGTACGATGCGAAGGTAAACAATGGCCCGGGTACTGCTTGTGCTGCTCCGTACCCAGCTAAAAATTGATTGGCTGTTAACCATCCTGTAGGAACCACTTCTGCTTGTAGCAAGGGAAGCACAACATGTCCTCCGCCGAATACCAAAGCGCCAGATCGATAGAAGCTATCAAAGAGTGCAACCAGATTAGAGCCAGTGAACTGTCGGACTACAGGAAGCAACCCTAACAAAGCAAAAAATAAAATGAGTAAGGTACTGGCTACCTTTTTATTAGACGAGATAGAAATCGGAACTGGTTTTGAATCTGGCGTGTTTCGGAACAAAAACCATCCTACGATACCAGCACTTACGATGATTCCCACTTGACTAAAAACACTTGGAATCATTAAAGTCAACATAGCCGCTGCGATTGCAATGGTGGCACGCGTCCGATCGGCCGCAAAGTTTTTGGCCATGCCCCACACCGCTTGAGCGACTACAGCAACTGCCACAACCAGTAATCCATGGAGCCAGCCTGTCTCGCGGAAGGAAGTTCCTTTTAAAAAGTAGGCAAACAAAATAAGCGCAATGGCAGAAGGGAGAGTAAATCCAATCCAAGCGGCAATAGCGCCCCAAAAACCGGCTCGTATAAACCCAATCCCCATTCCAACCTGACTACTCGCTGGACCTGGCAAAAATTGACACAGCGCTACCAAATCAGCATATGTTTTTTCATCTAACCATTTTCGCCGGTTCACATATTCCTCTCGAAAATATCCTAAATGAGCAATAGGCCCACCAAAAGACGTCAATCCTAGTCGAGTAGCTGTTTTCAATACTTCCCAAACAGAACCTCTTTGTTCCCGCTGCATCTCATTTTCTTGGTCCATCTCTTATTCCCCCCTAATGATAAATAGTATAATATCTTCTTACTCCGATATATGTTACAAATATCGCCAAACCCAAAGCGTGTACGATTATTTCACCAAAATATTTAAGCTCGTTAATCCTTTATTTCTTTAAATAGTTCATAAGCTTTTTCTCTCGCTTTCATAAGTACCTCATTTCCTTTTTCAGTTGCTCTGTAGTATTTTCTAATCTTTCCTTCAACATTTTTTTCTTCTTTTTCTAATAGACCGTTTAACTCCATATCGTGCAGTAAAGGATACAATGTTCCAGCACTCATCTGATAACCATGTTTCTTTAGTTCTTCTAACATCCATGAACCAAATATGGGCTCTTTTTTCGCATGATGTAAAATGTGTATTTGAATAAAACCAAGAAACAATTTACGTAACACTTTATTTTCCATCGTGATCCCCTTCATTATCAATTTTCGATATCGAAAATCGATATCATTGTATTACGTCTATGCGGTGTTTTTCAAGAAAAACGATATTAAGGTAATGTTAATTTTCTTATAACAACCTTTTGCGTAAAAGTCATTACTACTAATGCAAGAGATGTCGTTCATATCATTGATGATCTACTTAATCGTGGGTCGGATATATGACAAAAAGTGTTTACTCTAAAAAAGTAAACACTTTTTGTTGCCAACTTAGATAGTATTGTCCAGTCGAAAACATTTTTTATTAAGACATTGTTTACTGATTATTAACATTTTTATGGTTGCATTCTTCTACCGGTTTGATTGCATTCCCCTTTTCATCTGTACACCAGGATTGAGATTGGAAAGCTAGAAAAATTGCTACCCACCTTTTCTCTTGTTCAAAATGTATGAGAATCCCCCCATCTTGCCATATCCCGTTATCTTTTTTCCATCTCCCCACATTTCCTTGGTTCATATGAATATCATGTATACCATTACCAGGTGAAAAACCAAAATACTTATCAGGCTTATTTTGCTCTGGGCCCCATCTCTCTCCAAAAGCGTATATGATTGCCTTCTTATCAATAGCTTGCTTAATATAATGTTGAATCTTTTCGTTCAAATCGTTATCTGGACCCTCTACATCAGCTGGGAGGGGAATCATTTTTCTAGGATCGAATAAACTTCCTCTTATATAATCAAGCCCAATGTCTGGATTATTATTTTTTATAGGAGTAAAACCAAACTCTAAGTCAGGTAACTTTGTAATATCTTCCGAATGAAAATCCTCACCAACAAAATATAATACTTCTGAAGGATAAGATTGTGATTTAATATTAATAGCGATTCGATACTTAATACCTTCCTCATCCTTGACAAGAACTTGATAATGAGGATTTTGTCCTCTTCCCATCATAGAGTCGACTGGTTTCCCCTTTAGAACTCCATAATTTTTTAAAGACAAATTCCATCATCTCCTGTTCATTTATATTTGGAACTCCTATTAGCGCTGCTTTCGTGTTAATTGAAACAATGTAACTCCAATTTCCTTTAATAATCAAAATTCAGCATTTACATTATAAAAACCTTCAACAAATTCCAAAAAACAGAAAAAGCCTTTCATTCACCAAAAGAATGTAAGAACCATTTTTTCTTTGCTGAAAACACGGATAGATTCAGTGAATTTTGCCACAAAATATTCTTAAATTTTCCAAAGAAAATGCACAAATTGTGATTAATGTTAATAGACGTGGATGTATAAACAAAATGCAGGGGTGATTGGATGAACATGACGCATTACATGGAACTGTTAGCGGTGAATCAACCTTGGAATTTGATTTTATTTATGGCTATTCCTGTTGCTCTTGCGGAGACCATTGCAATAACGGAGCTGGCAATTCTTTTTACTCGCCGTTTCGATGGAATGATCCGTAAAGTCAACAAAATATGCAGCATCATTGTTGGTGTCTACTTTTTAGGAATTTTTATTTACTTATTTGTCAATGCCGTCATTCCATTTACATTGAATGGGGAATGGCGCGGATGGATTGATATCATTGCGGTAGGATTTTATTTAATGGGAGTTATTCCGTTATTGGGATTAAGTCTAATCGATTTAGGCATAATCGGACGGAGATGGAGCGAGGAACAAAAGTTGAAATATCATTCCACTTTCGTTGGCGTATTTTTAGTAGTGGCTCATATTGCTATGATTTTTGGAATGCTCGATCCATCAATCGGGGGCAACCATTCTCATCAGATGCATATGCATATGTAAAAAAAGGAGGGTGTCCAAAAGCAATCACTTTTGGGACACCCTCCCCACATTTCTAATTCAACTTATTGCAGAAACGATTCCCGAACGTGCAAAGAAATAAAAGGTCAATCTGCAAATTTGAAACATTTGAAGAAATGATTTTTGTTGTCAATCGCACCAACTCCTTATTGAGTTTATACTAAGCTGTTAAAATGAAAGCAGTCCAGTGCATACTTTTTTGTTTTATTTGCTTGTTAATGAGCGGTTTTCTCCTTAAATCGTAAAATCGTACAGAAGAAAATTACCTGGTTTCAATTGCGGAATATTCCAAGTCCAAGGTTATTCTCCTTGCGCGATTGTCCCACTTATCGTTTTAGGGAGATTCAGTGACCCCTGTAACCATTCTTTAAAAGAAAAGATAAAAGGATTACTATTTTTTCCTACACCGATGATGACATTCAAATCCTTTGGCGAATATAAAACCGTATGCAACGTACCAAAATAATTTTTGTAATCATCGAAAAATAAAGGTGATTTTTCGCTATTAAAGTGATGAAAAGCAGACAAAGGATCTAGTTTCTCCTTCAATAATGCTTGAAGATATTGTTTACGTTGAATAGAACCATGTATCTCTACTCTATTTTTCTGTTTCAATTCTTCTGCCTCAAAATGATTGGTACATATAAGCGGATGGGTATATTTTATTATTTGTTGTTGTGGGGATGCCTCGACAATGGCGCTATTCCCGCTAACATCTGTAATGGAATAATTGTAGCAAAATCCATGTGGAACTTTAGTAATGAGTTCTATGGCTTCTTCCGTGCTAGCACATTGATCGAGAATCATTCTAACAATCGTTGTAGCAATAAATCCTTCTTGGTTGTGCATATGATTCACAAAATGCAGTCCTATCACAAGCCCTTTCTCATTCATCCCATCCAGCCTGCCTATAATTTGTTGGCTAAAACCTACGCTCGCATAACCATCTACAGGATGAGTAAATACAAGTCTTGCATCATATAATGTTGGACTAAAATCATAGTTACGCACATAATATGAGTCTTGTACTAATGTAGTACATCCCATTTCTGGAAATGATACATCGTAACCACTATACCGTTCTATTGCTGCGTTTAATGACATATTTAAACCTTTTGCTAAACCTCTTAATTCTTTTAACAAATTAGGCGAGAACTTTTCTAATAATTTCTTTGCTTTAAAAATTCGGGATTTTTTGTTACTAAAATGATCAAGATCATTTACATCTGCCAATATTTTAGATTTTAATTGACGCCCTTGTTCAAATCCTATTTGATAATAACTGCCTTTCAACTCAATTACCTGTATAACTAACTCCTCGCTTCTGCCCACTTTAGCTTCTCCCTTCCATCTTTGAAATGTGCGCAACAGGCATTAATAAATCCAAATCTTCAAAGTGTTCCCCGCGATACCATTCAATAATTGGCCCTGCGGGAATCAAGCCATGTTCCATTGCATAATTCATTAATTGTGCATATCCTTTTTGTATTTCTGTTATGGGAGAAGTGTACGGCAATGCTATACAAAGACATGGAGGCATTATCTCAATAGAGTCTATTTCGGATAGTCCCTCTATCTCTACATCGCCAGATACACCAAATCCAATTTGCGCTTTAATGGATTCCTTGCCTGATAAATACCTCAAATAACCATTATTAATGGGAATGTTCAAGCGCTCCAATTCCCTTTTTCTTTGTCTAAAATGATTCCCAAATTTACCGGGATTCGATTCAGCAACAAACCATATTATTTTTTCAGCATTTTTTTCTAGCAGGTAAACTTGGCCACTTTCTTGGTAACTTTCTAAATAACGTAAACTTACACTTAAAAGATGATGTTTTTGCTTTAAAGTCTTAATCCAATTTTTTATCATTTGTTGACGGACCATTTCGTTTTCTTTTAAATACACTTGAATATCTTTTATTGGTATACCGGCTAGGCGCAAGCTTGAAATCAATTTTGCGGTTGTTATCTGGTCTTCGGAATAAAGACGATAACCATTTTCCTTTCTGATTGGATTCAGTAAATTCTCTGACTCATAATATCTCAAAGCACTTTTTGAAATACCAGTCCTTTTGGAAAAAGTTTGTATCGTCATGAACTCGCTCATCTCATTCACATCCTTTGTAATAAAAGTTACACCTTAAAGTAACTTTAATGTCAAGAAAAATATAAAAATTTAAAAAAGACTTGTTTGTACGTCGGACGATTCATTCCCATCAAGTCGATCAGTTCCCGACGGCTCAATTTCTCTTTTCATTTTTTCTTCTGCTTTTTCACGTTCATCACTCCGGAGCAAAATAAAAACGCCTGTCATTTAGACAGACGCTGGCGTTTAGATTCGATTCTTTCCTTCAACGCATTTATTGTGGTCTTTGATTAAAGCTCTCGTTCTTGGAAGAAAAATTACTCATTACAATACTTTCTCCATATCCAACATTGGGAAGAATCCAATCCTTTCATAGATTCTTAAATATTACATTTCCAAAAATTCAAAATGTGCCCCATCAATCAAATCGCTTGAGCCTAAATGATCATCGAATAGCTTGAAACAGGTTTGTCCGAAATGTGAGGAGATTTTCTTACCTGTTTTGTAACATTTATTAGACATGAAATAACGTTAAAATGTTTCAGAAAATATGCTATTGAATACAGTTTATGCTCATTAACTCTGTAATGAACTAAACATTGTCAAAAGGACTATTATTAAATGACACGCCGATAAATCGAACCTTTGAAATCAATCTTGATGCAGATTTTGTAAAAAAAGACAAAGAGCTTCTTCTCAATCGGTAGTAGTACAGCTCTCTTTCTCCTTTCTTCTTTATCCTATCAATCCTTTCGATAAACTCCGGGGGGGAGGGCATCAGTAAATATGGACCGAATTGTTCCGCGGCTTCAACAGATAAAATAAGTTGTATCCGTGATGTTCAATTTACTACTGTGGCTTTCAGACAGAACTATCAAAGACCGCTTCTTCGTATTATACAAGACTTAGTATGAATTTTTTTCTGCAACCATCTTATTAAACTCTTTTGAACCATTTTTAGGGATGCTTAAAATTGTCCATTCCTTATCTTTTATTTGTTTTCCAATATAAATTATTTGACCTAAGTGGTAACTGATATGGGCTACTTCAATTTGAATAGCTTGAAGAACACTTATAGGTTGTTGTCTTAGAGTTACAGTTTTATGTAAATCATTTTCTTTCAGATTTTCAATAGTATTAAAAAGTAATTTCCATCCATCTTCCCACTTTTGCATGAGTTGTTCTTTTGTTTGGAAATCATCAATAAATTCACTATCTCTATCTCGATAAGGCTTTTCTCCATCAGTCGTCAAAAAATCAACCCATCTGGAATGCATATTGCCACTTAAATGTTTAATTATGATTGCAATATTATTCGATTCTTCATTAGGCTTCCAATGTAATTCTTCTTCTGACAGTTGTGCAATTGCCTTTTCTGCTCGTTCTTTGAAATGTTTAAATTGCTCAATTACGATTGAAAGATATTGTTTTTCGAAATTCCCCAAAGCCATCCCTCCCTTTGTTTACTACACAAATGAAATCCTCTAACATTAGTTTGAATCCCTAAGAAATGTTAGTTTATTTATTCAACACTGCATCAGCAACACTCCATGCAGCTTGCCAATTCCAACTTATCGAATATCTACACAATAATCTAAATGTTTTGATAAAATATATCAAGGGGAATTATAATTTTTGGTATTTATTCTAATATGATACATTGAATGTTTAGTCATGTTTGATCATATAGCTTTTTAATGTTCAATATCATTCCCTAGAGAGAGGAACATAAGAGAGGTGTTGTAAATGGATTTCGCACTAGTCATGTCTTTTTTAGGAGTGGCGATATTGCTGACGTTAATGCCCGGGCCAGATATTCTGTTTGTGATTGCTCAAAGCATTTCACAGGATAAAAAAGCGGGAATCGCAACGGCGCTGGGACTTTGTTCAGGACTTATTGTACATATCACGGCTGCAACGCTTGGGATCTCAGCAATCATTTATCAATCCGCTTTGGCTTTTACCGTCGTAAAATATACGGGCGCAGCTTATTTGCTGTATTTAGCATGGCAATCATTTAAGGAAAAAGAAACAGGCTTTGCTAT
Source organism: Parageobacillus sp. NEAU-HV-2 (assembly GCF_059115485.1). Lineage (NCBI taxonomy): Bacteria > Bacillati > Bacillota > Bacilli > Caryophanales > Anoxybacillaceae > Parageobacillus > Parageobacillus sp. NEAU-HV-2. The sequence goes on along the minus strand of NZ_JBXUJJ010000013.1, from coordinate 37,980 downwards.
TAACCATTACAAGCCTCTAAAGTATCCATCATTATATAAAAAAGGAATTCTCATGAATCTGCTTAATCCAAAAGTATCATTGTTCTTTTTAGCATTGTTGCCTCAATTTGTGAATAAATCGATGGGACATATTACGTTGCAGATGTTTATTTTAGGGATGATTTTTCTGGTTCAGGCTTTAGTAATTTTTGTCGCTGTCAGCGTGTTTTCAGAGAAGCTGCGCCATGTCTTGCTTGCTAATTCGTTTATTGCAAAGCGAATGAACATTATAAAAGGCTCGTTATTAGGGTTTATTGGAATACAGATTGCGTTTAGCGAAAAATAAAATCGTTAGAATGTAATGGAGGATTATTATGAATAAAAAAATAAAAATTGGTATCGGCGTGTTCGGCATATTCTCATTCGGTATAGCGTTTCTTATTTTCGCATTTGTACAAAGCATGAAGCCAGATGAGGATGAAGTGAAAAAGGTAAAAATACAAGCGCAGGAATATATAAAAAATACATTTAAAGATGAAATTGTTATTTATGATACACTATTTGATAATATGGGCAACTTCCCAACATTTGATTACGCTGCTAAAGCAGAGAACAAAAAGGATCATACACAGTTTTTAGTCTACTACAATGAAGAAACAAAACAGATGGAAGACTCCTATATTGCGGAGAAGTGGGAAAAGGAATTAGAAAACAATATACGTCCTTATATTGAGCAAAAACTTGGAGCGTTGGACAAATTGTGGGTAGATTATGATGAAAGAACTGGAATAACATATAACGTTAATCCAAATGAGCCAAGTAGTTATAAAGAATACGATGCGGCACCTACTATTATCCTATCTGTACCTAGAAAGCCGGCTAAAAAGGATGAAGAAATTTTTAACGAGATTGTATCATTTATTCAAAAGAATGCTGGATTAAAACATGGAATGATTTCCATTAGTTATGTTAAAAAAGGTGTACCATTAGATGATAAAGAATGGCACAAGACCTTTTAGTAAGTTCTAAAGCATAATATAAATAAGGAACTTGGAAATGACGTTTATCAAGACCTAAAATAATTAAGGGTAAGCACATATTAGTTGTGTTTAATATGTTTGCTTACCTTATTTTTTATTCCATTAATGCCCCTCGTTGTAACAACCAAAATACAGTACAAATTCCAACATGAACCTCTCCCACCTACACTTCGTTAAGAAGCGGGAGACTTCTCGGTAAATATGTTAAAAGTATTCTGTACTTAATCCCAAATATATAGCTAGTGAAATAACAATAAAAAATACAAAGAATATAATCTTTTGGATTTTACTCCAACTTTTCATCTTCCATTGAAATCAAGCCAAAAGAAATCAACAAGAACAACCAAAACAATAATTAAGACAATTATTGAGGAACTCATTCAATGCCCCTCCTAAGTGGATTGTTATTGATAGTTTGTACTTCATTTTTCATAAAACACAATGGCATCAACATTTTTCATCCATTCTTTAGCCTTTGTCCCATCAGGGTTCGCAACCCAAAGATCCTTTTTTCCAACGATGGATTCTGATCTAAACCAGACGAGTTGATCGATGGTTTTGATATAATAAGGATCATAATCGCCTTTTCCCTTCGGAGGATCGGTTATTTTTATTTGTTTGTTGTTTTTAATATCTACGAAATAAAGAGATGGTAACGGGTGTTTTGAAAAATCATTAGACCATTCGCTTTCCCTCACTCTTGAAGTAATAATCGTTTGATCATCTTTCCATGTAAAATTTAGTTCGGCATAATTTTCCGGAGTAAGTGATGCTGAAACTGGAAATTCTCGTACTTTCAAATCTTTGTTTTTAAATCCAAAAACAATTCTCCCCCCTCCTGCAATATAGGCTAAAATATCTTTAGTTGGTGCCCATTTTGGTAAACCTACCCCAAAAATCACCTCACCTAACACTTCAAAGTTTTTCCCATCAGAGGAAATTACACAGAGCATGTTACTGTCCATCGACGATGAAGCAGTCGGTGAAACGATAAAAGATATCCATTTGCTGCTGGGGGAAAACTCGAAATGATTTGCATTGATCGATATAATTTTTTTGTCTCCTTCTCCTAGTTCCTTTGGAATCGTAAAAAAGGGCTCAACTTCACCAATTAGCTTGATTTTATCCCAATCATCTTTAAGTTCTTTTTTAAACAGGATGGGATTCGTCCAGCCATCAGGACGAAGAACTGCACTTGATGATAGAAGAAAACCGCTTCCGTCTGGCAACCATGTATAACTGCTTACTCCTAATGCTATGTTATAAAATTGTTTAAATGTCGAGATATCAAGTGTCCTATGATCTTGAAAAGCAACGATATTTCGATGAGGTGCCCATTGCGGATTGTATCCATTGTCAAATATTTTCTTTGTTTCATTGGTTTCAATGTTGTAAGCCCAAATTTCTGATTCTGTTTTCTCATTTGGTATCTCTGATGGAACTTGCTTTTGGTATAACACCCATTTTCCATCGCGGGACCATTTGGGGGCATATACTTGACCTGATTTGGTTATTTGTTTTTCCTCTCCATTATTGAGAATCCAAAGATTCCCTTCGCGGATAAAAGCTGCTTTTAGATCATTGATATTGTCTACATTTGCATGTATGAACAATGGAAATTGAAACAGCAATATAACTGCAAGAACCAAGAACCTGTACATTTTCATACACCACCATTTCGCAACGTCTACTTCTAATGTTTCCATGGGGTTTGATAATATGTATTGATTGGGTTTATTTTGCGGCGAGGATTATATGTGGATGTATACTCGATTATGCATCAAGTGTATGCATCCAAATCGGCAAAACTTCTCGATGCTATTGAAATCGGTTCTCATATCGATATTTATATCTATCTGTTCGCAGAAGTGTCGATTTAGTTCAATGGTTAAATCACAAAACGTTATTTTGAAATACATATTTAATATTCAAAAAATTATTGACAAAAATCAATCCTCGATGTTAAGATGTTCTCTCTTGACTCAACGTGTTAGGAGGGAAATATAGGTTGATTAAATTAGAAGGAATCAGTAAGTCTTATAAGATTGCCAAGCGTGCTTCGGGACTTCGTCAAGCAATGAAAGCACTTTTTTATCGGGAGCATACCATTGTTCCGGCGCTAAATGATATTTCTTTTTCGATTGAACCAGGGGAAATTGTTGGATATATTGGCCCGAATGGTGCTGGGAAATCGACTACCATTAAGATAATGAGTGGTATTTTGGTACCTGACAAAGGCAATTGCAATATTATGGGATTTACCCCGTGGAAAGACAGAGTGCAATATGTGAAGAATATTGGAGTCGTGTTCGGCCAGCGGTCACAGTTATGGTGGGATGTGCCTGTGATTGATTCTTTCGAGCTGTTACGGGATATTTATAAAGTTTCGCAAGCGGAATACCGACATAATCTCCATCTGCTTGTTGAAGCGCTCGAGCTTGAAAACATTTTGAATTCGCCGGTCCGCCAGCTAAGCTTAGGACAACGCATGCGTTGTGAAATTGCTGCCTCCCTGTTGCACAGTCCGAAAATTTTATTTTTGGATGAGCCGACGATCGGCCTCGATGCCGTGTCGAAAATCGCCGTCCGCCAGTTCATTAAAAAAATAAACCAAGAAAAAGGCGTTACGATCATCCTTACGACTCATGACATGAGTGATATCGAAGCATTAGCGGAAAGGGTGATTTTAATTGGAAAAGGAACATTATTATACGATGGAAGTTTGGCTGAATTGCGCAAACGATTTGGCACGCAAAAAACGATTACGGTCGAGTATCAGGAAAATCCCCATCCTTTTCATATACCAGGGACAACCATGCTCTCTTGGTCACCCGAACGTGCTGTTTTAAGTGTCGATACCGAGTCCATCTTGATTTCCGAGGTGATCGCACAATTGTCCAATAAGGTAGAACTTATTGATGTGGCCATCGAAACAAGACCAATTGAAGAAATTATTGTTGAGCTTTATAAGGAGTATCAAATATGAAAGTATATTATTCGGTATTAAAGTTGCGTTTACTCTATGGTTTGCAGTATAGGGCTGCGGCTTTGGCTGGAGTGGCTACGCAATTTTTCTGGGGATTTATGTACATTATGATATTTGAAGCGTTTTACGATCATTCTCTTTATACTCCACCTATTTCATTAAAGGAATTAATCACATACATATGGTTACAGCAAGCTTTTTTAGCATTTATTATGCTATGGTTTCGTGATAACGAGCTATTTAATCTTATAACCAGTGGGAATATCGCCTATGAGCTTTGCCGACCTTGTGATATGTACGGATTTTGGTATGCAAAGCTTCTTGCTCAGCGGTTGTCAAGCGCATTACTCCGATGCTTCCCGATTCTGATTGTCGCATTTCTTTTGTCTGAACCTTACCGAATGACCATTCCACCAAATCTTGCAGCAGGTGTGTTATTTCTACTGTCATTAATTTTAGGATTACTTCTTCTTGTTGCGATCTCAATGTTTATATATATTTCCGTATTTATTACGATGTCCCCTGTTGGTTCTCTATTGGTGTTTGGGGTAATTGGGGAATTTTTTGCTGGGTTGATTATTCCGATCCCTCTTATGCCAGAATGGCTTCAAAACATTGCCTATTTGCTTCCGTTTCGCTTGACAGCTGATTTTCCATTTCGGGTTTATTCAGGACATATTCCGCAGAATGAAGCGATCATAGGAATCTTCGAACAGTTGGTTTGGCTTATGATTCTCGTATGGCTGGGAAGAATTGCGATGAACAAAGTGTTGCGAAGAGTTGTCGTGCAAGGAGGGTAATATCCGTTGAGCCTTTATTTTAAATACTTACAAATTCTATTTAAATCACAAATGCAATATCGTACATCGTTTTGGCTGTTAACATTCGGTCAGTTTTTTATCCCGCTTTCTGTGTTTGCGGGTCTTTATTTCTTGTTTGAGCGGTTCGGCCAAATCAAAGGATGGCATTTTTTTGAAGTTGCTCTTTGTTTTGCTGTCATTCATATGGCATTTTCCATTAGCGAATGCTTCGCGCGGGGATTTGATGCTTTTTCTAGCCTGGTCGTGAATGGTGAATTTGATCGTCTGCTTGTGCGACCGAGAAGCACAGTCGTTCAAGTACTTGGATCGAAATTTGAGTTTACGAGATTCGGAAGATTGCTGCAAAGTATCATCGTTTTGATTTGGGCATTAACGAATCTATCGATCGACTGGAATCTGATGAAAGTGATTACCCTTTGCCTGATGGTGATGAGTGGGGTACTGATTTTTACAGGAATCTACATCCTTGCAGCGACCATGTGCTTTTGGACGATTCAAGGCCTTGAAGTGACAAACATCTTTACCGATGGTGGCAGGGAGATGGCCCAATATCCGCTGAATATTTATCAAAAGTGGATTGCGAAATTCTTTACTTATGTCATACCGTTCGGTACTGTCAATTACATCCCACTCATGTATATTCTCGGTAAGAGTGAAGGAAATGAGGTGCTTTCTATGTTAACTCCCGTAATGGGAAGCGTCTTTATTGTTCCTTGTCTATTTGTATGGCATATCGGAGTAAAACATTATCGATCAACGGGTTCATGAACCTCTCCCACCTACACTTCGCTTGGAGGTGGGGCTTCTCGTGTATTGGATATCATAATCCAAAATTGACCGAATTTCTGGTTGACCATTTTATAAAAATAGGCTTCAGACATTCGTTTGAAGCCTATTTTGTCAACAGTCTGAATGATCCATTGTCATAAAAACAAATAGAAAAACTAATTGGTGTCAATTAGTCAATTAGTCAATTATAGGAAATTTTAAAAATATGTCGAAAAAAGTAGAAATATGATATAATAGCAAATTGCTTGGCATTTTAAACTATTTGCATAAGAGAGAGGAGACGTCATGAATTTACTTCAAAAAAAGTCAATTACTCATTTGTTAAGTCAAAAGAAAACATTGCAGAAAACATTAGGCGCCTATGATTTAATATTGCTTGGTATCGGAGCGATTGTTGGGATCGGCATTCTTGTGTTGACAGGTGTCGCGGCAGCAAATGATGCAGGTCCTTCGATTATCTTTTCGTTCATGTTGGCAGCATTGGTGTGTGGATTTGTAGCGTTTTGTTATGCAGAAATAGCATCGACTCTTCCTGTTTCCGGAGGTGTCTATACATACACGTATGTGACAATTGGAGAAGTAGTTGCGTATTTAACAGGATGGACACAACTTTTAATTTATGTTTTGTCCGTTGCAGCAGTGGCAAATGGATGGTCTGCGTATTTTTGCTCATTGTTAGAAGGATTTCATTTGCATATCCCGAAAATGCTAAGCGCAGTACCCCAGCAAGGCGGAATGGTGAACTTGCCGGCTATCTGCATTATTTTACTGATGACATGGGTGCTGTCAAAAGGTGTGCAGGAAAGCAAGAAAGTGAATAATACGATGGTAGCTATCAAATTATCCATCATTTTATTATTTATTATTGTCGGAATATTCTATGTTAGACCAGAAAATTGGGATCCATTCATGCCGTTTGGATGGAAAGGAGTTCTCGCGGGAACTGCTACGGTGTTCTTTGCATTTTTAGGGTTTGATGCAGTTGCAACTGCGGCAGAAGAAGTGAAAAAACCGCAGCGTGATTTGCCAATCGGCATTATTGTTTCTTTAGTGGTGTGCACTCTTTTATACGTTATTGTTAGCTTAGTCTTAACCGGAATGGTTCCGTATCATTTATTAAATGTTTCCGACGCGATGGCATTTGCCCTTCATGCAGTCGGACAAAATTTTGTTGCAGGAGTTATATCAGTTGGAGCCATTGCCGGCATTACAACAGTTATATTTGTTTATCTTTACGCAACCGTGCGCGTTCTGTTCTCTATGAGTCGCGATCGTTTACTGCCAAAACCGTTCTCCGTAGTTCATTCACACTCTCAAGCGCCTGTTTTTTCGACATGGATTGCAGGATTTACCGGAGCGGCAATTGCTGGATTTATTGATTTGAGAGCATTGTCCAACTTAATTAATATTGGCGCTTTGTTAACATTTGTGATGGTTGCCTTATCCGTTATTATACTGCGCAAAACACATCCAAATCTGCAAAGAGGATTTAAGGCTCCGCTTGTTCCATATCTGCCAATATTGACGATTGCGTGTTGTATCTTCTTAATGACTCGTCTTGCGTTTGAAACGTGGTTGTATTTCTGCATTTGGATGATGATAGGTTTAAGCATTTATTTTATCTATAGAACGAAGCGCCGAAAAGATTCACACCAAGAGCAAGCGTATATGATGAAAAAAGCAAACTAAAATAGATTCTGGTACAAAAATCAATCACAAGAGATAAACAAGCAGCCAAGCGCTTTTAAGAAAGCCTTGGCTGTTCTCATATTTGTACACAGTTCACCGGAAATCGCCCCATAACTTTAGTCCCCATATTGTACTAGTATGGTATTGGCAGTCGGTATACTGGAATTCTTGGTCGTTATGCAGGAGAACTCTTAGCACATTTCGTTTTTTCTTCCCTTTTTGGCTGTTTGTGTATTTTTTGTTTAATTGATTATTTAGCACATAGTTCTATTTTTTTTTATATTGTCGTTTAACCACACGTTTTCATTTACATAAAAAATAACCACTCTAAAAAAGAGTGGCTATCTGTTTTATTTTTCTATTTGGTGATTTTACTGAAGATCCGCTGTCTTGCAATTATTCCATTCACAACTCCCTTTTTTCAAATAATTACGGCTTAAAATGCTGCACAATTACTCCTTTACCATCTTCAACTTCCACTTCCGCAAACGCTCCATTTATAAATGTGATTTGCGGAGGTACATGACCACAGTCTATATCATAAATAATTGGAATTTGAAGCTCATCAGCGAGGTCTTTATATACATCCTCAACAGTATAATCATCGACTGGATGGTTTGCCGCACTACGTCCAAATAGTATACCTGAACAATGATCAAACCAACCTGCTAGTTTCATTTGAACTAATGAACGTCGCAAATCGGTAGTAGTTAGCTCGCAGTTTTCCAAGTACCATATTAAAGGCTCGTTATCAAAATGTTTCTTCCTAAACTCTTGTACTCTGCCATATGGAGTACCAATAAGATGTCTAATGACATCAATACAACCACCAAGCAATCGGCCTTTGATTTTTACCTTTTCATTCGGAATCGTTTTCCAATATGTATCTTCTGTTAGATGAAAAACACATGGAGATGGATTATCATGTTGCCATTTCTTTTGATATTTACTCGAAGAGTATTGGGTAACTGAAGCTCCTGTTTCCGTTGATAAAACAGTTTCCCACATTGCTGTTGTATCATCGGAGTATTCGCCTCATGAACCTCTCCCACCTACACTCCGTTAAGAGGTGGGAGTTTCTTACCATCTCCATCAAAGAAGCTTCTGCGTAGAAGAAGGCGGTCTCCTTCTACTCGACGAATTCATCGGAAGCCTTCTTGATGGGTTCAGTAAGCAACATCGGCATCACACCGATGGGGCGGTCCAACCCTTCTACTACTTCTTGCTTACGCAATCCGTAGATACGTCAGCTTCGTTTGCACGTCCCAATGAACAAAGGTACCATGCAGCGCTTTGCTTAAGATATTTCGCGCTCCATGAACGTCCCGATGCTCCTCATACCCACACCGGCACACAAACTGGCGGGAAGATGCTTTTTTTCTCTTTTGGCAGACAGGACATGTCTGGCTGGTATATGACTCCTCGATTTCATGCAAGCGAATGCCATGTGGAGCCAGCTTATAAGTGAGATACTGCTTCACTTTCCCGAATGACCAATTCGAGAGTCTCTGTGCTTGTTTCCGGCTTACCCGCTTTTTCTTTCGCGTGTGCCGCTCGACTCCCTCAACATTTCCTATATACACATCGGAAACCGATTGGGCACGGCACCAGTCGACAAACTGTTTGGTCGTTTTATGGAGCGCATCCCGCAGCTGTCTTTCGGATTTCGATAACACGTATTGTTTCGCCCGCTCATACTTTTTCCATCGGCGTGATCCTTTTTGACATTTCGATTGACGGCGCTGGATCTCGGCCAGTTTTTTATTCCGCAGCCGGTGAAGGGAGCGTATTTTTCTTCCGGTGATAAGGAGGGCTTGACCGTTTTCGCAAAACGCACCTATGGTATGCACTTCCCCAAGATCGACTCCGACGGAGAAACCCGGTTTGTACGCTTTTGCCTTTTGTCCATCTTCATACGTCACGGCCAAATAAAGACCTTGATCCCAGCAGCATTCGATTTCTTTGATCGTTCCCTTGGGCAGATGCGACGCATACACGACGATCGGCTTTTCCCGTTTTCCGTGATGAATGCCCATCGACAGTTCGATTTTTCCGTTTTCGTAAACCTTGAAACCGTCTTTCGCCCATTTCGTTGGGAAGTACTTCTTTTTCTTGTAGGGGTAGCGGGCAGCATGTCCTTGTTGGATCGCGTGGTGAGCAGATTGTCTTGCGAAGAGGTATTTGCGGCAGACGGCTTGAATCGATTGGCTGTGAAGATGGAACTTTCTTTTCGTTTGTTTTTGCAGCTCGCTTTTGGTAATCCAGCACCCATGCTGGAGGAAGTGTTCTTTGGCTAAGTGGAGACATTCATTCCAAACACGGGCGGATTCCCGATTGCAGGCATACAATCGGTCCAAATCCGCTTTCGATGCCCGGAAGAACACTTTTTGGCCACGAAGCATGAGCATTCCCTTCTTTCTTTGTTTGATGGATGGTTTGATTATAGCACATATGTTCGTTTTTGGGAATCAACAACTTCCCGATTCATCTCCCTCCTTCACTCCGTTTAGAGGAAGGGAGACTTCTCGGTAAATATGTTAAAAAATTGATTTTGCGTCTTGCGGCAATTCTTTTACGTGTTTTAGAAACTCTAATGCTCTTTTACATTCTTCTTCAGGAAACTGAAAACCATATACTTGTCCAACATGTTCAGCCGTTTTTTTGAATAAGTCATGAAATAAGAATAATGAACTCCAAATATTATCATAATTAGCATCTGTATATGTCTTCTCAAAGTCATGCCAAATTTCAGGCTCCAAGAACTTTTTTAAATGCCTTCCTCCTTTTCCAATCGAGTATTTATAATCTGTTTTAATTCCTATATGCCACTCAAGCATTTGAATTAATGGCTCGCGTAAAACAACATCTATTAAACGCATTAACAATGGTAATTCTTGTCTCCAAATGGTTTTTGGAATATGGGATCCTAATCCCCATATAAAACTATTACAACAATCGTTATATAATTTTTCCGTTGGTTTTTTAATAAGATAACTTTGTTCACTTGGAGGTGGGATATCTGGAATATTGTGGTCTTTGTCAAGTAAAACCTTTGTCAAACTATCCTTAATTAGTTCATCCACTTTACTGATGTGAATAAAATGCATATCAATTCGGTTTCCATCCATAAATTGCATTAAATATGTATAACGACCATCGCCGATGGGAGGTGGAAAAATTTTATCTTCAGGTTTTTCCATAAGCATTACTTCCCCAAAGTGAGGTAAAATATAGTTTTCCTCTTTAAATGGTTCAACATCGGTAACTAAATATACAATATCATAATCTTGAAAAATATCTTTTTTTATATTTGGATTAACACGAGAACCGTTCATTAGTACTCCACGTATACGATGATCTTGCTTAGCAAATGTTATGATTAAATCCAACATTTCTTGTTCTGTTCTCATTTTCACATATATCACCCTTTTTTTATCCTCGATACGAGTGGTGAATGACTCACCCCGTCGGTTTTTCGCTGTTGAGAACCTTTTGTAAGGCTTTGACGACCAACTTCTCCTCACTTATAATTTTTGGTTAACATTACCGTGGGATATTTTACGATGAAAGCTGGTCGTTTCTTAAATTCTTCTGATTTTTTCCGTATTCTTTGATTTTCCATCATCAGACAATAACCAGTCAATATAGGGTTTTTGTACTCTCATTTGTTCTTGTAACTCTCGAACTGGGTCTGCAACGAACAATGCAGTACATAAAAAGAAATTACCTTGTTGAGTAATCGCATCTGTTAGCCACCCATGCCGCATTCCGCGGCACCACAGATGATGGAAGAAACTCTGTTCTCCCATGGGGAAAAAGCGATATCCCCTTCTTGAAGTATCGCATTTCGTTAATGAGTAATCCGAAATTTTTGTTTAACTTACGATTCCCGTTAGCACAATAAGTATATAGAATTTTATACGGCTTTTTTTCCAATCCAATGAGCAATAAGTACAATTGGGAAAACTAAGAAACAAAAAGGAAAGCTGACAAAAATAGTATCCCAAGTTATGACTTGATTTTCGAATAATGAGTGAAACAATACTATGCTATATGGAAAAACGATAACTATTGATGTTATAACACCAGGAGTAATGGAACGGAAAAAAATAGACTGGCCAATATGAGTAAATACATGAAGAAAGAAAATCATTATACAAACAGTAAAGAAATGAATGTTGGCAAATGGACCTTGATTAACATATTGACTTGCCATATAAGTAGAACTGCTAACAAATAGAAAAATAACCAATACCGAAACAGAAAATTGTGCTGTTGACATTGAAAATTGCTTAATTACTCTGTTGGCAATTTTTCTTGGCAATTTTTCATAAATGACATCTGAATTCTTTTTTATCTATTTTTCAATCATAATAACTTCTTCCAAATCATGCAGAATAAACATAATTGGAAATAGCCAAATAAGTGTTTGAACATCAAGCCATCGTTCCATAATCTTCCCCCATTCAGTGTACCAATTTTATCTTATTCTATCTGGTTGGTAATCCATGTTCAACTAAACTGCCCTTAGTAGAGTAAGAAAATTAAACGACTTTTTGGTCACTCAACAGATTGGTAATTATCCCGCCTTTTTGTTTTCATTTGCTAGAACTTGAACTAATTGCTCGTAATAGCGTTCGGGTTCTTCATAATGAGGCATATGACCGGAATTTTCAAACCAAACGATCTTTTTATACGGTGCATCAAGATGATTCATATAGTCTTCTGCGAGTTCAAATGGACAAGAGTAATCGTGTTTTCCTAAGAAAAAATAGACTGGAATTTCAACTTTTGGTACGAGACGACGTAGATCTGTTTGGAGAAGTTCTTGATGAAGATGTTTTACACTGAAGAGAGCGCCTCTGAAGAAATTGATTTTATCGACTAGGCTGTATTCAGGTGCGGAAAATATCCATTTAAATACTTCTCTACCATTGCGACTATGCATTTTACCTCCGAACTTTTCAAGCCAGACAGAATACTTCCAAAGTCCTTTTAAGAAATTGTTGAAAGGCGGCTTTCCAATAGATTTTAATTCACGGATTGCTTTTTGATTTCCGGTTTCTATCGCTTTTTTCATAACATAATCATAAGAAATCATCAAATTATCTTGGAGACCTACTGCTTGAGCTAATCCAATGTAGGCATGAAAATAATGAGGATATTGTTTTATCATTAACATGCCAAGCAATGTACCAAATGAGTGGCCATGTAAATAAAATTTCTCGTGCTCTTTATTTAATTTCTTTTTAACATAATGAATCACTTCTTCGGCATCAGATATAAATTGCGCCAAGTTCATTGACTCAGGTTTAATCCGTTTGGAGTAAGACTTTGCTGCGCCACGTTGATCCCAATTAACGATTGTAAAATGCTTCTCTAGCGGTCTGTTTAGTACATGGGATAAATACATTTCACTTTGACCAGGTCCACCATGTATCATAAACAAAACAGGGTTGTTTATATTTTCACCACGGATTAATATAGCTTGCTCAATGCCTCCTATTTTCACTTTTTCAAGAGACACGATGCTGTTCTTTTTTACGTTTCCAGATTCATCAACAATCAGTCTTTCTTTAACAAATAAATTCATTTGTACATCTCCTTTTCTGTTATTATAGCTTGGATATCCAATATTGGATATTTACTTAAAAAAAATTAGTGATTAGCTAAATACGAAATTGTTTTTTTGATTAACTGAATGTCCGATTCAATGATTTGTATCGTATGATCAAAAGCATACTCCATAATGGGATTATATGCAGTTGTTTTTGATTTGTTTGCTTTTCCCGTTTCCCATTCAGCCTTTATTTTTTCTAAATTAGCTAGGTTTTCTTCTAATATGGACAGTGCTTCTTCTTTTGGTAATTGATGAATCATTGCCAATGAGAGCATAAAGTCAGATTTTAATGAATGTGGCTGAAGCTTTAAGTTGTCTCTTAATAACTTTTGATAAAGCTCTTCACCGGACTCAGTGATGGCATAAACCTTTCGAATTCGTGCTCCAGTTCGTTCTTCTTTTACGACCTTAATTGTTCCTTCTTCTTCCATCTTATTTAATGCATAATAGATTGAACCTGACAGTACATTTGCCCACTGATCGACTCTGCTCTCTTGAATAATCGTCTGTATCTCATACCCATGCATTTCTTTATTTCGTAGAAGTCCTAAGATGATTAACTTTGAAATGGCTCATACCCCCTAACTTGGATATCCAACATTGGATAATTTAATAATAATTGTTCTAGTTATTTATGTCAATACATATTTTGTTAATTTTTTGATAAATGAAACGAAGATAAAGTCGTGAAAAATAGATACTTATCCCACAATCGCGCCGCTGATTGTTGCAGACTTACTTAAGTAACTGTCTTAATCCCTCTGTCATTTGTTCGACCAACTCTGGTCTTCCGTCTTTTACTTACTATATACTCACTGTTAGCCATCATTCATTTTTTCTCCATATTTCGATTTGAAGTGTGATATAAATCACTTATGTTGGAAGCCTTTTCTTGTATTTTTAAAGTGTCAAACTATTATTTAGGGAGGGGAAGCAATGTTTTGCCATCAATGTGAACAAACGCCAAAGGGAGGCTGCACCGTCGTTGGTGTATGCGGAAAAGATGAAACAATTGCAAGTTTACAAGACACCATCGTATTTGCTTTAAAAGGAATTGCAGCGTATCGTACACACGCTCATCAACTCGGATACACAGATCCTTTCATTGATGCAACAACACACGAAGCGCTCTATATGACATTGACAAATTCAAACTTTAACGTTCAAGAACATCTCGATATGGCCATGAAAGTTGGAAAAGCAGCGATCCGTGTCATGGAATTGCTCGACCGAGCGCATACCGAAAAACTCGGTATTCCTCAACCGGTGCGTGTGACGCAAAATAAAATTGAAGGCAAATGTATTCTTGTTACAGGACATAACTTACTTGCACTAGAAAAATTACTTAAGCAAACGGAAGGAAAAGGGATCAATATTTATACACACTCCGAAATGTTACCGGCTCACGGTTACCCTGAATTAAAAAAATACCCACATTTAAAAGGAAATGTTGGGAAAGCATGGTACGATCAGCGTCGCTTATTTGAAAAATTCCCAGGTGCTATTTTAGCGACGACAAACTGTGTCATGCCCGTAAAAGGAACGTACTCCGATCGAATGTTCTCGTATGATGTCGCTGGATTGGAAAATGTCCGAAAAATTGAAAACGATGATTTTACTCCATTGATCGAAAAAGCGTTAGAACTTCCTGAAGCGAATATTGAATCCGATGAAACATTGTTAACTGGATTCCATCATGAGACGGTCATCGGCATCGCTCCAGAAATTATTCAAGCGGTAAAAGACGGTAAAATTCAGCGATTTTTTGTGATTGCTGGGTGTGATGCACCTGGAAAAGGCGGTGAATATTACCGTTCATTAGCAACGTCACTGCCGCCAGAAACCGTTATTTTAACGACATCATGCGGAAAGTTCCGCTTCAACGATATTGATTATGGAGTAGTGCCTGGAACGAACATCCCTCGCTACATTGATTTAGGTCAATGTAACAACTCGATTTCGACAGTAAAAATTGCAATGGCACTTGCAGACGCATTAGGCTGTGAAGTGAACGAACTTCCACTAAGCATTGTTCTTTCTTGGTTTGAGCAGAAAGCGGTTGCAATTTTACTCGGTCTTTTCAGTCTGGGCGTTCAAGACATTCGCATCGGTCCGAAAGCACCGCATTTTATTTCTGAAGGTGTTTTGCGCGTATTACAAGACATGTTCGGATTGAAACTGATCGGTGATGTTAAAGAAGATATGCAGGCGATGCTTGCTTAAAAGTAAAGAGGCTGGCTCAAAAGGTCGCTGAATCAACCTTTTGAAGCTAGCCTCTTCTTTCTTTTTTCTTTTTTGGATATTATTGGATATTGTCAAAAAAATCGCTTCTGACTCTTTCTTTTTCTTACTGTTTTTTTCTTGTCGGATCGGTGGTTGCCGCCCACTTTTCAGATTGTGGGCAGCACAAACTAGACCCCACTCCAAGGTGATTTTTGGGAGGCCTCTCAGTGAAAACCGATGAAATTGCTGATTATGCTTGATTTACCCAAACACTGGCTCTGCTTCGGTTTGTCGCTTCCGGTACCTGCTTCGTGGCTCTTTCCTCTGTTGCCAACCGTTCCCAAATTTCCTGCCGTTGTTTTTGGTTTTAGGGGGAGACGGTGATGGTTTTTGTTTCTTTTCCTTTCGCGCACTCGGCCTGAAACGGGCATCCCATGCAAGCTGTACAGTGATACGTGCGTTTGACCGTTCTCCAGTTTTGGCCAGTCTTTCTGGAAATGCGGACATGAATCATGAAACTTCCTTATTTCTATTTCGTATATAAATATAAAGTAATCTTATCGTAAAGGAGAAGATCATATGTTAAAGAAAATTATCAAAGCACTGTTGAAAGAACACTTGCTTCATCAGCAATACCATAAAATGCATTACAGCAGCAGTGACCATTATCCGAAGCATTATACGAATATCCATCCTTCCCACTACGGTCATAAGTATTATAAAAAGAAACATCATAGCGGCAGTTTCTTTTCAAGCTTTTTCGGAAGCTAATGATGCGTTTTTTGTATCGTCACCCCGCGCTTGCTCGCTTATTCGAACGGCCGTATCGAAAAGGGAAGGTTATTCGGCGCCGCTATCAAATTATAGCAGAGCTTGGGATGGGAAGCTATGGCATTGCTTACGTGGCCAACGACTTACAGACAGGCAGGAAAGTCGTTGTCAAACAATGCCGAAAAACAAGAAGGAAAGAAAGTGAGCTGTCCTTCCAGCGGGAAGCGGATATATTAATGCGGCTTAAGCATCCGCAAATTCCATCGTTATATGACACGTTCCTGGAAAATGGAACGCCCCATCTCGTAATGGACTATGTCCAAGGAGAAACAGTCGAAGCGCTTATTTTCGAAAAGGGAAAAACGTATACAGAACGAGAAGCATTTCAATTACTGCGGGATGTGCTCGCCGTAGTCGAATATATTCATGCCAACAACATTGTCCATCGCGATTTGCGCATTCCAAATATTTTGTTGCGCGACGGTACCGTATTTGTGATCGATTTTGGATTAGCGCGTTTTTTTGGTGAGTCCGTTCCTCACATCGAAACGTATGTGTCCGAAAAAAAGCTGCGGCGCGATACTCATCCAAAAAGCGACTTTTACGCATTAGGGCACTTTACCCTATTTTTGTTATATTCCTCGTACGAGCCGAAAACACAGGAAGAAAAAAGTTGGGAAGAGGAGCTGTCCATTTCCGAAGACGCCCGTTTCATACTGCGGAAAATGCTGCAAATTGATCAACCATACGATGATATTTACACGCTAATAAACGATGTAGATCAGCTGATTGGAAATGGGCCGAAACGCATTATTGTTTCATAGTGGTATAAATGCTGGCGCGTGGGTGAACCAACAAAAACCGTTATCACTAGTCCATTTCAACCTTTTATCAAAGTATCAAGGATGTTTTTCGAGATTGGGCAGTTTTGCCCAATCGTTTATTTATGTTGGCGCATGCTATGCGGCTGCCAGATTTACATGGAATGGTGGAAAAGACCAATCAAAACGAAAAAACTTTTGATCGTCAGGTGTTGAGCCGATGATAAAACCCGCTGAAAATCAAGCGGGTTTTTGTGTTAGTCTTATCATTTTCTCCTCTTAACCAGCGATCAACGCCAAATCCGCCACCCGGCGGGCGATCTCTTCACCAATTGGGAGACAAGCCGTCGCGGCGGGTGAAGGAGCGTTCAACACATGAACCGTACGTTTCGTATTAATAATGTAAAAATCATCCACAAGCGTGCCATCAGCGCGTAACGCTTGGGCACGCACGCCCGCAGTTGTTGGAATCAAATCATCGATTTCGACTTCCGGAAGCAAACGATGCAGGTTTTTCAGAAAAGCTTTTTTACTGTACGAACGAACCATTTCTTCCACTCCTTCGCGCCAATACTTAAAGGCAAGCTTCCAAAAGCCTTTAAAAGAAAAAATATCCAGCACATCTTTCGCGTCAATATCTGTCTTCTTATACCCTTCACGTTTGAAACCAAGCACGGCGTTCGGTCCAACTTCAACCTCGCCATTGATCATCCGCGTAAGATGGACGCCGAGAAACGGGAATTGCGGATTCGGAACGGGATAAACTAGATTTTTCACAAGATGGCGTTTTTCAGGACGTAACTTGTAATACTCTCCCCGAAACGGAACAATTTTCAAATCGGTGATAATTCCAGAGGCACGTGCGATGCGATCGCTATGGAGCCCTGCGCAGTTGACTGCGAAGTCAAAGGTTCGGGCACCGCGATTGGTAATAACGTCGACTTTTTGACTGCCTTCTACGATTCGTTCTACTTCTGTATTTAATAGCAACTCGGCACCGGCGTCTTTCAGCAATGACGCTATTGTCTCACAAACTTTGGTATAATCGACGATGCCCGTTTCTTTCACACGGATGGCTTCGATGCCGCTGATATGGGGTTCAAAATCCCGCAAACGATCTTGATCGATCAGTTCCAGATCGAGCCCGTTTTTCAATCCGCGGTGATACAAGTTTTTCAAAAGCGGAAGCTCCTGTTCATTCGTCGCCACGATCACTTTTCCGCATCGTTCAAAAGGAATGCCATATTGGCGGCAAAAATTGATAAGCATTTCTCCGCCCAACCTCGCAAATCGTGCTTTGTAACTGCCTGGCTTATAGTAAATGCCCGAATGGATAACGCCGCTATTATGACCAGTTTGGTGCGTCCCCCATTGATTTTCCTTTTCCATGATGGTTACTTCGGCGCTTGAATCGGCTTGTTTGAGGGCATATGCGGCAGCCAACCCAACGATACCTCCACCGATGACGGCTATGTGGCTCATACAGATCCCCCCTTCTTATCTATTTTAAATTTTAAGAATGCAAATTGTGGATTGAGGAAAATTGTCGTTTTGAAATAGATTAGAGACATACACCATGCTTGTTTGAGCAGTTCCGCTTCTTGGCCGCCACGGTGATTGTGCCCCCAGGACAGACGAGTGTCAAAAAAGCGTTTTTTTCCAATTCTCGGCGTACTTTTGCTGCCACATCTGCAATCGCTTATTCGTCAACGGGCATATCAAAGGCAGTTTCATATATAAATACCTTCCGGCCATTGTCGATTGCACGCCGTCGATTAATGGGCGCTTCCTAACAGGCGTCCGACACCGTGAATTTTTTCGAGGATCAGGATCAGGACCACCGAAATCAAAATCACAACACTTGACACAGAAGCAACGATTGGACTGTACGCATCCTGCATGTTCGAAAAAATCTCAAGTGGCAACGTTCGCATATCGGGAGATACCATAAACAGCGAGACAGTTACGTTATCGAACGAAGTCAAAAAGGAAAACAGGGCCCCAGACAGGATCGCTGGCCGGATCAGCGGCAGTGTCACCTTCCAAAAAATGATTACCGGACTGGCTCCGAGAATCGCTGCCGCCCGCTCCAACGTGTAATCAAAACCGCTCAGTCCGGTCAGCACAAACCGGATCACATATGGCACGCAGATGACAATATGCGCGATCAAAAATCCGGTTGGCGTTCCTGCCAACAAAAGCGGCGTGAAGTAAATCAATAAGGCGACCCCCAGCACCAATTGCGGTACCGTCAATGGGGCAGTCAGCAACGATACTAGGTAACTCTTCCCCGGAATGTTATACTTGGCAATCGCAAGTGCGCCCAGAGTCCCCAGCAGCACAGAAAAGAATGCCGCCAGAAAAGCAAACTTGACGCTGTTCCAGAAAGCCTCGACAAATTCCGGCCGTTCTAGCAATTTCATATACCACTTTAGCGAAAATCCGTGCGGTGGAAAACTTGGATAGCTTGCGCTAGTAAAAGAAGCCGGAATCGTGACAAGCAACGGGATCAGGATATAAACCAGGCTAATCACAGCTACCGCAACCCTGATTTTTCGAGAAATTTTCATTAGCGAAACACCTCCCGGTACCGTCCTCTTTCCATCATTCTCGTAAAAATCGTAACAATTGCCAATGTGATGCCGAGCAATACATACGAGACGGCTGATCCGTACGTCCAGCGCAACAGGTGGATGATTTGGTCATATGCCACCACCGGCAACATTGGCACATTCGCTCCCCCCATCAGGGCGGGAGTCACATAAGCGCTCATCGACATGCTGAACACTAGCACTATACCGGACACAATGCCAGGCAGGCTGAGTGGCAGAGTGATCGATAGAAACGAACGGAATGGACTGGCGCCGAGAATGGCGGCCGCTTTTTCGAGTGACGGATCAATGTTATACAAACTGGTGGCGATGGACAAAATCATAAACGGCATATACGCGTTCGACAATCCGATAACCACCCCTGCTTCCGAAAACAAAAGTTTCAGCGGCGACTCGGTGATGCCAAGATCTATCAACAGTTGATTGACCGTGCCGTTTGGCAACAGAAGCAAATACCAGCCAAAATTGCGAACCACGATACTGATCAAAAGCGGCGACGCAACCAACAGGGTCAGCAATCCCCGGATGCGGGGAGAGCATTTTGCCATCGTCAGTGCCACCGGATAGCCGAGCAACAATGACACGATCACTGTATACAGGCTCACTTTGATCGTCAGCCAGAGCGAATGCAAGTAATAGGGATCGGTGAAAAAGCGAACATAGTTGCTAATGCTATAGGTTGCATTGGTCCCACCCGGTCCTTCTGTGTCAATAAAGCTCAGATACAGGATATAAAGCATCGGCACCACAAAGAAACCGATGATAAACAGCAACAATGGCAGCAACAGCAGCACAGCATACAGATACTTTTTGAAATTCCTGCGTTTGCCTGATACAGCCGGCTGCAACCGCAAGCTGGCTATTTCTTGACGATCATCATATCTGATGGGTTCCATCCGACCATCACCTCAGTTCCTATCGTCCAGCCCGCTTCGATGGAAGGATGCAACACCTGCATCCGTTCACCTAGCAGTGACACTTCAATTTCCCAAGCCGAGCCTAGATAATTCATCTGGACAATGGTAGCGGTGTGTAAATTGTAGTCAGGAGTCGGGTTTTCCACCGAATGTATCGTCAACTTTTCCGGGCGGATGTATAGCTTGACCGCATCCCCTACCGTACAGGTACGATCCGATCCCATCACATTCTCCGCTTCGACCAGCACTTGGCCGCCATCCTCCAGTTCCACACTGACCATCCGGCTGTCGATCGATTTCACTCTTCCTTGCAATTGGCTTGATTTTCCGATAAATTGAAAGACAAATTCGGTGCGCGGATGAGCATAGATTTCGGTCGGCGTTCCGACCTGTTCAATTTTACCCTTGTTCATCACGACGATCCGGTCAGACATGGAAAGTGCTTCCTCTTGGTCGTGCGTGACAAAAATCGTGGTGACCCCCACTTCTTTTTGCAACCGTTTGATCTCGGCCCGCAATTCATGACGCAACTTGGCGTCAAGATTGCTTAATGGCTCGTCGAGCAATAACAGCTTCGGTTGCACCACCAGCGCCCGGGCTATGGCAACACGTTGCCGCTGGCCGCCGGACAGTTCGCGCGGATACCGGTCTTCCAGCCCGTCCATTTTCACCAGTTCCAGTGCTTTCTGGATACGCCGTTTTTTCTCGTCTTTCGGCACTTTGCGCAGGGACAGGCCAAAATCAAGATTTTCATACACGGTCATATGCGGGAACAACGAATACGTTTGAAACACCATTCCCAAATCGCGCTTGTAGGCGGGAACGTCATTCACTCGACGTCCTTTGATAAACACATCCCCCTGATCGATGTCGAGAAAACCGGCAATCACGTTGAGCGTTGACGTTTTACCGCAACCGGAAGGGCCAAGCAAGGTGAGTAATTCACCTTGCTTGACCTCCAGATCGATACCGTCTAGGATTACGTTTCGGCCGATTCGTTTGTAAACGCCACGTATTTCCACGTCATTAGCAAGCGCTTGCATATATCCGCCTCCTCTTCCCTTATTTTTTCACGTTCTTTCCTAATTCCGGTGTGACTTCTTTCGCCCATCGATCTGTCCATTGCTCCCGGATTTCAGCCATCTTCTTGAAATCTGGTCGGAAAACAGGATCGCTGTCCTTCAAGCCGATCGACTTTTCATATTTTGGCGCCACTTTCATTCCTTTCAAAACCGGATAGAAACCGCTTTCCGCAATCAGTTTCTGAGACTCTTCGCTAATCAGAAAATTGACAAAATCCATTGCCGCTTTTTTATGAGGGGCATTTTTCACCACCGTCGCACTAAATGCTTGTAACGGTGCCCCTTCTTTCGGAATCACCATTTTCAGCGGCACTCCAGACTCGATCAGTTCGGCGATCGCATAGCTGCCCATCACCGTTACGTCGGCTGCCCCCTGTTGCACGGCCGGCATCATCTGGGTGGAGTTTTTGTAGAACGTATCCGAATAGCTGGCGAGTTCTTTCGCCTTTTTCAGACCGGGTTCCAGATTGTCAAGGCTGCCGCCGTTCGCATTCGCAAGGTTATAAAGAAGAGCGAATCCCCAATCGTTGGCGATGTCAGCGAACGCCGTTTTTCCTTTGTAATCGGGGCGAATCAGATCGTTCCAAGACGTAATCGGTGCCCAGCCGTTCTTCTCGAAGGTTTTCGTATTGTATGCAGGTGCAATTACCAAACCGAATACGGGTACTCCAATATTATCCACCGTGACAAACCGCGGGTCGACTTTAGCCATGTTAGGAATCGCCGATGGATCTAATTGCTCGGCCAACCCTTTGTCAGCCGCTCGTTGCACATCAAGCGGTACATACATCGCGACGTCGTACTGAGGAGCGTTTTTCTGCAATTCGACTTTTGACAGAATTTCTCCTGACAACCCCGGTACGAAATTCACTTTGATGCCATATTTTTCTTCAAATTTCGGCGCAATCACTTCGCGGATCGCTCTTTCAATCTTGCCACCGTTCCCGGCAACCGTAATCTCCGTCACCTTGTCCGACGACTTGTTGGCCGGTTTCGCCTCACCGGGCGGTTTCGCGTTGGGAACTCCGCACCCAGCCAATGCCGCCATCACCATCACGAGTCCAATCATGATCCATCGTTTCATAACAATCCCCCCATTTTTTACTCTTTTAGCTCCAACAGTTTTTTTCGAACGTTTTCCAGGTGTTGCCGCATGCAGGCAACCGCCCCTTGCACATCACGTTTTTCGATGCAGGCGAAAATCTCCTTGTGCTCCTGAAGTACGCTTCTTCGTTTCTCGAAATTTCCCATATTTTGATAGAGAGTATAGTTCAGACTTTGTTTCAGCACTGGCGATAGATTGTCGATCACTTGAATCAAAACCGGGTTTTTCGATGCGATAGCAACCGCGCGATGAAAGGCAAAATCGGCATCGACTCCAGCTTCCCCCATTTCCAGCTGGTACTCAAAATCAAGCAGCGCCTTCTTCATTTCTTTCAGATCATGCTGATCGGCCCGCAAAGCGGCCAGCTCGACGGTGCCCAATTCGATAATTTTGCGAGTCTCAAGCAAATGCAGCGTTTGTTCCTTTTTCGCAACGATCGAAAGAGCTAACGGATGAATGTAGTCGCTGAGGTCGACTTTACGCACAAAGGTGCCTTCACCTTGCCGCGTTTCGATGATCCGGGCGGCCGCCAGCATGCTCAGCGCCTCGCGGATACTGGAGCGACCAACACCAAACATGTCGCTCAATTCCTTTTCCGAAGGTAGTTTGCTGTCTGACGGAAGCTCGCCCTGTTCGATCAATCGTTTGATTTCTTCGACTATCTCTTCCGAAACTTTTTTTCGGCGGATGGGTTTAACTTTTCTCATGTCATCCTCCTTTCCTGCAAGGTAAGCGGCTGTTGGGACCGCAACCACCTTTTTGAAAGCGGTTACATTAGAGCGGTCATTGATCCTAGAGTGCCGCTTTTCAGCCACAAAAACCGGCTAACGCATTTAGGTCGTCTTAAATCAGCAGCACTTTTTCGTCAATCAGAAATGCGGATGATGCAACAAGTTGTCCATTGACGGTCTGTTATCAGACAATCTGATATCTGTATATTTATATTTCTGCCAAACGTTCAATATCCCTTCTATAATTCAAAATTTTTTTAATTATAAAAAAACTGGTGCGCAGAGATAGTTGAAGTTTCCGCATGCCAATCCGTTCTGTCATCTATTGGAGCGGATTTACAGGATTTTAGTATCCATGTGTAATTTAACTGCTTATTCGGTAAAAAGACGACTTGAGCTGTGTGCGGAAAACTGTCACGTACGGTTTTTAGAATTAGAGTGTGTTTTTTTTGCAAGCAAAAACTGGAGGTATTTCTCCTCCAGTTCTCATAATTTAGTACTAATCAGTTGATCCTTCAAGTACCAACAAGCTTTTATATCCCGGCCTTTTGAGACCGGTATCTTTTTTAATCCCTCCGGCCTGCCATGCTCAGTTAGTTGAACATCTTATCTGCCCTTAAATGCCGGCTTTCTTTTTTCTTTAAAGGCAGCGACGCCTTCCTTGTGATCTTCTGTCTGAACCATTAATGTTTGTATCAGTCGTTCTTCCTCCAGTATTTCTTCGAGTGTAGACGTAAAGGAATGTTCAATTAATTTCTTCTGTTTTCCGAATGCTTTACTTGGTCCATGCGCTAATTTTAATGCTAGGTTGATTGTTTCTTCCTGAAGTTTTTCTAATGGGAAAAGATAATTGATGACGCCTAATTGATAGAGCCTTTCGGCTGGAATCGGCTCTGCGGTAAAGAAGAACTGTTTAGCCAAATGCGGACCAATTAACCTCGGCAGAAAATAAGAACCTCCGCCATCAGATACGAGACCAACTTGAGAGAAGCTTAAAGCAAACTTGCTATCCTCCGCTGCGACAATTAGGTCGCAAGCTAACGCTAAATTGACCCCTGCACCAGCCGCAAAGCCATGAACAGCGGCAATAATCGGTTTTTCTATTTTCTTCATCGTCAAAATGAGTTTATTGAGCCTGCCGATATGTTCATAAACTTGGACGCCGTTTGCTTGCCCCATCGTTTTTACATCGCCGCCAGCACTAAATGACCGTCCTGCACCAGATAAGACGATCACCCGGACATCATCATCGTTTTCGGCATTCTTGATAGCTTCTGTTAAACCCAAAATCATTTCTGGGCTGAAAGCATTTAAGCTTTCCGGACGATTTAATGTGAGCGACAACACAGGTCCTAATTTTTCAATAACTAAATGATTTTGAGACATGCCAATCTTCCTCTCTTTCGTTCGTTATTTTATCAGCCAGCCGCCATCAACAAGTAAATCAGATCCAGTCATATAAGATGCTTCACTCGAGGCCACAAAAGCGATGACATTGGCAATTTCCTCTGGTGTGCCGACTCTTTGCAGGGCTGTATTTCGTTGAATGGCCTTAACAAAACGATCATTTTGCAGCGCATCTTCTGTTAACGGCGTCTCTACAAAACCGGGAGATACGGAGTTGACGCGAATTCCGTATGGTGATAACTCAAGGGCGAGCGATCTGGTAAAATTAATCACACCTGCCTTGGCAGCGCTATAATGGGGAATTTCCGCACCAGCCTGATGTCCGGAAAGGGAAGCAACATTTACAATCGCTCGGTCACGTTTTTCCCGCTTTGCTCCTTCTGCCATCACTTTTCCAAGTGCTTTCGAGACAAGAAAGACACTTTTTAAATTGACACGTTGAACATAATCCCATTCTTGTTCGGACATTTGTAAAATCTTCGTGTGGGTAGAACCGCCAGCGTTGTTCACTAAAACATGCAAATCCCCATATTGCTGCTCTACATACTCCGCTAATTTCCGGACATCTTCTCCATTGGTTACGTCCGCAGGGAAAATGTCAGCCATTGAAATTCCGCTGTTGCGGTTAATCTCCTGTGCGGTCTCTTCCAACTTCGCTTTTGTCCTGCCGACTAAAATAACTTTCGCGCCTTCCCTAGCCAAACGAAGGGCTGTTGCCTTACCAATGCCACTTCCCGCCCCTGTTACTAAGGCAATGGTTTGTGAAAATCTCATCTTCCTTCCTCCCTTTGTTTTACTATCACTTACACAGATGAGTACTTTTATCTCTTTTTTGAACTTGATTTTGTTACAATACTGAAGTCGCTGATTTCGAATTCGTTATAATTTACATAATACTTTTATGATAAACTATTCTTTTGTTAAAATGTGAGTCCGCCGCCATCAACGGAAAGGGTAGCACCAGTAATAAATGAAGCTTCATCTGATGCTAAAAATAAAACAGCATTTGCTACCTCCTCCGGAGTACCAATTCTACCAAGAGCATTTGCCTTAGAGATAATTGGCCATTTTCTTGCGTCCTGCTTCCAGCCATCGATAATTTTTGTATCAATGACACCTGGTGCTATTGCATTAACACGGATGTTGTACTTGCCGTATTCCAGTGCAGCATTTTGCGTTAGCAGGATGACACCAGCTTTGGATGCATTGTAAGCAGCTTGATATTTCTTCCCTTTTAATCCTAGTAAACTAGAAGTATTAATGATCGCTCCGCCGCCAGATTTTTTTAACTCAGGAACAGCATACTTGATGCCAAGGAATACGCCCTTTAAATTAACGTCAATGACCCGGTTCCATTCCTCTTCTGTCAAATCAACACTTCTCACTTCAGAATTCGCGATTCCAGCATTGTTGAACATGATGTGTAATCCGCCAAATGTACTTGTTGTTATATGAACTAGCTCCTTTACTTGACTGGAGTCCGATACATCCGTTTTAACAAAAATAGCCTCTCCCCCAAATTGCTGAATAAGGCTAACGGTTTCCTCACCACTTAAGGAGTCTATGTCACTCACGGCCACCTTCGCTCCTTCTTTGGCAAAGCGGATGGCTGTTGC
Organism: Parageobacillus sp. NEAU-HV-2; assembly: GCF_059115485.1. Taxonomy (NCBI): domain Bacteria; kingdom Bacillati; phylum Bacillota; class Bacilli; order Caryophanales; family Anoxybacillaceae; genus Parageobacillus; species Parageobacillus sp. NEAU-HV-2. The sequence continues at coordinate 11,771 of NZ_JBXUJJ010000013.1, read as the reverse complement.
GCGTCCAATTCCTCCTCCGCCACCAGTAACAATTGCGATCTTTCCTTTCAGTCTCATGCATACACATCCTTTCTATTTTGTTAGTTCTGCCAAAAGAGTGGATTAACTTTTTGGCCTATATTATTGGTCCTAGCTTGGCCATCTCGGCTCGGTGCACTTCATCAGGGCCGTCAGCGGTGTCTCCATGTCCTTGCGTTTGCCCATGAAGCGGCAATCGGAAAATCCCAGATATCCTGCACCCCCATGCGATTGAATCGCACGAGCAAAGCCATTGACGAATTTTGAACACGCTTACATAAAACATTCAGCTGCACCCCAACGTCTTTCTTGCAGGTTCTGTTGCTGTTCATACACTCGTTCGAGCAGGCATATACACTTCCATGAAGTTTGTTACCTTTTCCCGCCATTCTTTCATAAACGATGAGGAAAAGAAGCTCTCGCCTTTAGGAGTGGGAGAATTGCCCTCTCCCAAAAATACTAACCAGTTGGTATGTTATAACACTATTATACACCTGAATATTAAATATTCAAAATCTTTTCTAAATATTCTAAAAAGAATTCCGCTGCCTCCGCTTTTCAAATTTTTCATACCAATTCTTCCAAAGAGAAGACATTATTTCTCTCAAAATCACTAATTATTTCTGGAGTCAATAGCAATCTCAATTGCTCTTTAGTCGACCAGCGGTAATCAATGTGTTCCTTTGAGAGAACGACATCTCTATTATTGCTCCTACATAAGTAGGTAAGAATCACTACCTGTCTTGTTGGGTCAGTTTTGAAGGTGGTTGCATATAAAATCTTTTCAACTGTAACATCTAACCCAACTTCTTCCTTGATTTCTCGTACAAGTGCAGTTTCCAAATCTTCTCCAAATTCTACTTTACCCCCAACTAATTCCCACGTTCCTCCGCCGATTTCATCATCTTTTGCACGTTGTACAATTAATACCTTACCTTCATATAAAATAAGACCTTTTACAGCTACAACCATTTTATTTGCATTTGTCATTGGAAGCACCTTTCTCTATTTATAAAACTTATTAACTCTACTTTCGCAATTAGTTATAACCCTACCAATTTCAACGATCACCATTTATTGGTCGCATTACCTTTTATTGTATTGCTTAAATTTATTTTAAATTCATAAAACAGCATCTTACAAATAAATCTATTTCTATATCTATACAATAAATAGCTCCCACGTCGTTCTTAAAGCAGGGAGTTGCAGCAAACAACTCCCTTATTTCACTTTTGCGTCTGTTAAAATGAACGACTAATTACGGTTTCGGTTTAATCTTTAAAACTTTGACTTTGGCCGGATACGATTCTAAAATTTCTGAATAACACACTGTTACCTTTTGTCCATTTTCTATTCCCCTTAAAGTACCAAACCCCTTAATCCATAACTTACTCATATTATATTTTCTTCTTAATTCCTGTATTGTTAATTTATTTGCGTCTTCCTGAACAAAATCTGGATCTTCAACTAAATATACTTCGCCTTCTTTGATAATTATAAAACCTTCCAAAGTAGCTTCTTGATTAAGAGATTGGTTAGTTCTATATTCGTTAAAGAAAAATAATAATACTATAATACCTAAAATAATACCCGCTGAAATATATCTTTTCATACGCTTATCTCCTAGCTCTTACAGGTGACAGACACCTGTCGGTTATTTCTCCCTGTTTAACGTGTCCGTTTTCTTGACATAACACCATAATTAACTATCCCTATTACACACAACGAAAGAATCACAGTAAAAAAATATTACAAACAAAGCTAAGTCATTGAGTTCAAGTATTAATGTATAAAATTCCTTTGTGTCAACTTAAAATTTTGTGTCAAAAAGCTCTCGGAATCGGAATTTTGATTAATTTGTCATCATGATTGGCCGGAACCCCTCTTCCATCTGTGTTGTTTGTGACAAAAAATAAATGATCTTCCAATATGAATACATCCCGCACGCGGCCAACATTGGAAACGATTTGTTTATATGTTTTATTTTTTAAATCGAACGCTAAAACACCTTCCCCCCGCAGCTGTGCAACATACAAAATCCCATTATGATAGGCAATTCCAGATGGCGCCCAAGTATGATCACCCGAATGGAACAATGGTGCGATCATCCCGTCTTTCGTTTCATCTCCTTGAATAAGCGGCCATCCATAGTTTCCTTTCGGTTTAATCAGATTAATTTCATCATGTGCACTGGAGCCATGCTCAGAGCTATAAAGCTGACCCGTTTCATCCCATGCCAAGCCTTGTGGGTTGCGGTGTCCATAGCTATAGACAAGGGAGTTGGAATAAGGATTATCGTCCGGTATGGTGCCGTCAAGATTCATTCGTAAAATTTTCCCTCCAAGAGATGTCTTGTCTTGGGCAATCATCGAATTTGTAGCATCCCCAGTTGTGATGTACAGTTTTTTATCCGGTCCAATTTTGATTCTTCCGCCATGATGAAAGTTTCCGCTTGGAATTCGATCAAGCAAAACTTTTTGCTCAAACCATTCATTATTTTCTTCCCGTATTTCTACAACACGATTGAATTGCCCGTTTTCATCCTTATATGTATAGTAAAGAAAGGCGTAATTCTTTTTCTCGGGATGAAGCACAAAACCTAATACACCAGCTTCAGATGCCGTTGAAAGTCGCTTTTCTAAATGTAGATTCTGCCTAATCTTTCTGTCACCTGTAATTTTCACAATGGAGCCAGTCCGCTCCGAAATATAAAAAGATGTCCCGTCCCAGTCGATCGCCCATGGCACACTTAAATCTTGGGCAATGATTTCCATATTGCCGTTGCTATTTGTTTGTTGTTCCTTTTGAGGTCTGTTTTCTCCCTGTTTTTCATTCGAACAGCCTATTAAAAGAAAAATGATGCTGATCATGATAAGAGGATATTTTTTCATAACATTTTCCCTCCCGATAAAAATGAATCTACAGCTTTTGTCATTCCGCTAAAGGTGAAGCGCCACCCCATCATCTACACCGAACTTGGCCGCTACGATAAAAATGAATTTCTACTTAAATAATCTTCTTTCCTTCCATTTAACTATGGATAACAGATTTAGTTATTCATTTAAGAGATAACAACCTTTCATTTTGATGGTAAAAATAAGGAAGCGTTACCATATGCCTAACGCGATCTGTAAATCTAAACGGACGCTACGCATTTAATTTGTTATGATTCGTTTTTACCGTCTGATTTATCGCTATTTTTTTCCTCCCAATAGCTTCCTTCACCAAAAAACTCCGCACACACTCCATTTAGAGACTGCAACTTTTCAATAAATCCCTTTAAATCACAAGTGTGAAAAGTATCATGCAATTCGCGATTTTCTTCCGTAACAGAATAAACATGAACTTCCATACATCCGTCCCATCTGACATTCACATCGAATTGACCGTCTTCACTTTCCAATTCAAGCGCAACGGTTGCCCCATCCTCGTTCTTATGCTGGGTCTTAATGATCCACATACAAAACACTTCCTTCTTGTCGATTATACTCATTAGCCTTTTCGCTGTAATTGATATCTTAATTTTCCAATGGAGAGAGACAATAAGAAAATGTGAGGGAGTCACTTGACTCCCTAGTCTTTAGTCTGTCATTTGATTTGATGCGGAGATAGGTGAACCGGTAGAAGTATGTTGATTTACCCATTCACGAGTTTTATCCAAAACTGCCGATTGGTTTGGAATTTGATCACTGTGTTGTGTAATCCAATTCATGCAGTACTGCGGGTCAATATTGTGCTCCAAGCACTTGGATAAGAAAGACTCAACGTTCGATTCATTACAGTTTTTCCATGTCCCGCACGTTTTACGCCAAATGTCTTCCATTGTTTCCTGCACGGAAGAAGCATCCACGGAGTTTATCCTTTCGTTTTCCTTTGTCATATATCACTTCCACCTTTCATCCGTTAGCATCGTCATTTACAGTATGTCCAAAAGTGGCGTTTATAGTAAAAATTTAAACTAGGTTTGTCGCTTTTTATCCATGAAAGAAAGAAGTAAAGTAATGCACGAACTTTAAAATATACGGCACAACCTGCTAGAGCAGCTAGCTCATCTTTGTTTGTTATTGGCTTTTTCTCTTGCTGTAGTGGATACATTTGATAATACTTCCCTTGCTTTTTCATTAATTCCTCATGGGTACCGCGTTCTACAATAGTGCCGCGCTCTAATACAAGAACTTGATCATCATTTTTATTTGAAGAAATGACATTTTGGTATGGGAAACTGCAAGAACAGAAGGAGAAAGAAAAGCAGGAATTACGCTAGAGAGAGAAACGAAGCTATTGGAAGCCTGGACAGAAGAGAGCCTCCGCTAACCTTTCCCAATAGGAACACACAAAGCCAATAACATTGCGAGTTATTGGCTTTTTCATTATCATGGAAGACACTCGTTTGTTTAATAAAAACTTTCAATATGAAAAACTTTAACATTATCCCAAATATCTTTCCATTTCTTTTTTGTTATCCGTTCCTCGTAAATCTGCACCCGTTCTTTTGATTTGACTGTTTAGGTGTTTTTTTATTTTAGTTTGTTGATTATTTAGCACATAGTTCTATTTTTTATAATTTCTAAAATAAACAAAGAATGCCCCGCCCTCCTTTTTCCCCGAATAAAGAAGCGTATCGCAAAGTAGAGCGTTGTGAGCACCAGAATGGAAGGTACCAGCTAGACCGGCCAGAGCGAAAGCAAGGGTAAAAACAAAGAAATGCCCACCAACCATCATGAGTAAAGCATAAAAAAGGGAAAGCATGCTCCCGATCAACAAGGTACGTTTTCGCCCATAAAGATCAGCCACCATGCCCGTTGGAACTTCAAAAAGAAGAATTACCACATGAAACAATGATTCAATCAATCCAACATATTCCGTGTCACCGCAGACACCCTTGCGTTAGGATAACTGCTGCTTCTGTCTTCCTGCCTTCGCAGTTAGGGACTTTCCCTCTATAGACTGCACCTATGCCGGGCGCACAAAAACAGCTTGCCGACTAAGCCGGCAAGCTGAAACACTAACTTCTTTTCATGAAAAGTAATTGTCTTCGATGGCCGATGGTTCCCATTTTTCCCATACCCCGCTGTCCGGATCAATGGAAACAAGGCGAAGCCAGCCGTTTTTCACTTTTCTACGGAAATGAGGATCATCTTCGAGCAAGTGCTCAATATATTGTCGTGGAGCTTCGATGATGACAAGCAACCGAAGCGGAGAATGGAACATTTCTTGATCGGATGCCATGACCGACTGCCATGGAAGCCCGGCAAGCAAATCGCTCGCGTTCCCTTGCATAATCCCGATTCCTGCGGTGACCGTTTGTGTTGCTTTGCTGCCGCTGCCGTAATAATGAGGGGCGACAGTCGATGCGTAATATTGCAAATTAATCCATTGGGCAACTGTCACCGGACCGGCAATTATGTTTGCAAGCGATTCTCCAAATGGATCCTCGCGCCAATCATAACTGTGCAGAAATGCTCTCCCTTCTAAATGGCAATGTTTCGTTAGCTGACGGCGACCGATAATAAACGCTGCATTCCCTGCCAGCCCCCATTCCGGACGGATTTCGCTCCAGTCTTCGGCGCGGCGATATGCTTCGGCAAGCGGGTCTCTCTTCTTGTAGTTTAAGCCGGGCAACTTCGACAACCGCTCCATATTTGCATTACGGCTTACTTTTTTGAGCTTGCTTTGCAACATATTAAACGATTTTTGTGCCGCCTCCGAAAGCGTTGGCACATAAAGCCAGCGAAGTTCGTCGACCGTTGTTATATGCTCTGCCGCAGCAAAAACGGTGTCCTCCGGAATAACGATCCCTTCCTTTGCAAGGCCTTCTCGCACTTCTTTAAGGTTGCAAAGCGCTGCGAACACGCGGGCATTGAATCCCCCAGCCGCCCCGCCGCATGCACCGCAATCTAAAGACGAGGCATACGGATTGTTCGTTGCCATGCTTTCATGACCACAGACAACAACAAGAGGCGCGAAAGAAGACGTCAATCCCATTCCTTTTAATAACTGTTTCACATATTTTACTTTTTCTTCTGCAGAAAACCCTACTGGCAAGTCGGTTGCTTTCCAGGAGTCATTCCGATGCAATGAAAGTTCTGTCGCCGGTTTACGTTTGAATGTTTCCTGTATGCGGCGGAATAAGCGTCCCGCCCCGCTTGGCGCTATGCTTCGGGCTAGTGTATGCAAACCGAGCCATGGTCCGCTTACTTCTGGAAGCAACATGCTTGCAAACAGATGTTGTTTCATTTTTTTAAACGTATGACTAATGGAAAACAGTACGTTCCGCCGTCTGCGGTATTCCTTTAGGTTCACCGCCGCTGCATATTCTCGAACTTCATGCTGCGGCTCTACAATCACCGGGCAAGAAGCGTGTGTATAGACGCTGTCCAGTTCGCGTGTTCGGATGGGGAGGCCAAAAAAACCAGCACACCCGTATGTTTCAAATGGGCCCTCCCGTTCTAAATGTCGGCGGAAAGGTTCAGAACGGACATCAATGCAAAAGATGAGCTGAGCGGCTGCCTGTTTCGGCGCGTTGTTTGCAAAAGAGGACGTGATCATGTTTTTTAGTTGCGCCTCTTGTGTATCTTCCCATGCTTCTAGCCAAAGTTTTTTGCGGACGATTTTGTCAAATCGATCAACAAGAGATAAACGGGCTTGCTGCTCAGCTTGCGGCAATTGCAGCCATTGTTCTGGCGTCAATCCTCCCCAGTGCATCCAAGCCGCCAGAAGCGGAAGGAGAACCGTTGCGTCATCCTCTTTTCGTTTGGCCAATGGCAAATGTGGTGCGATCAACGCCCATTCAAGCGAAAGGCGGATCGCTAAATAATCCATCAGCAGCACATGCGCTTGGCCGGATTGCTGCGAGCGCCACAATAACATTCCCGCCCATCCCGGCAAGGAAAGAAGATGCGCTTCCAAGTAGTCTTCCATTGCTCCATGCGGTATGCCAAGCGCCAGCAACGCTTGTCGCAATGCGTCTTCCGCATCATGCGGCAAATCGTTCAATCGTTTGCGCTGTTGTTTGTTTAATGATGGATCGTTGATCACAAGCTTGCGCCATGCGTAGTAAAACCCTTTTTCCCGAAATGGCATCGTCCATAAAGCTTGCGATTCATCTAAAAATAACTTGCACCATTTCATCATTTGGTGATCAAGCATCCGCGCCCATTTCCCCTCGCCTTGTTCTTCAAGGAGAACGCTTAGCGGCTGGATGAATAAACGTTTGGAATCTCCTCGTAATCGCATCTCTTTCACTTTCGCCGCCAAACTTTGCAAGGCTGGAGACGTTAGCACCTCGTTCGGAATTTCTTCGTGCCAAAGCATCGCGCGAAAAACACGTTCTGCTTCCTCACGCGGCACCATTAGCGGCTGTTCATCAAGCCAGCGTTGAAGCCGCATTTCCAAAAACTCCGGATTCAGTTCCCCTTTCCGTTGCGCCGCACGCAGCATCGATATGGTTGGATAAAGGTCAATATTTCGCGACAATTTGAAGCGATAGGCAACTTCCTCAAACGAAAGATGTTCCAACCCCATCCATGGATGGCGCGCGACGAAAGTGGCAATAGGCCAAAGCGGGGCAATAACTTTGCTAGCGCTTTTGACGAGCTCGCTTACGTTTATATCTGCTGCAACATCTTCTCTCTGTTGCACGCGCACACTAGGACGTTCAAGCGATACGGTTGCCTTGTTCATCCACTATCCCCTCCTCCTGCAAATAAGTTGCAAGATAATGCGGATGGCCTTCCACCGACTCTGAGCGCGGTTCGCCTATATGGACGAGCCACATATATAAGCGTGCAAATGAATCTGATGAACGATGGGCGGAAAACCATATGCTCGCTAATCCGCCGATCCCGAACAGCAAAATGGCTGCCATTTCCGTGATCATCGATGAGCTCGAACTTGACGGCAACGTTTTATATAAAAGCGCCATGAGACCGCTATGCATCGCTTCGGAAGCCAGCGCCAATCCGGCTAATACGGCCAACCCGATCCATCGCCCTTCTTTCAAAACAGCGAGCCGTCCCCACGCAAACGCCAGCGACCAGCCAAGAAGCAACACGCTCAGCAACCTCGTGTTTTCTTCCGGCGAGGTCATCCAAAACATCAATCCTAACGCAAATCCGAATATGGCTCCGCCAAGCAGCCACGCCTTCGATAGCGTCAGCGATGGGCGAAACATTTTATGTGGCCGCGGCACAACCGAGCCGGATTGTAAAAATAACGTTGCTTTAAACAGGCCGTGCAGCACTAAATGAATCACTGCCGCTGCATATGCACTTAACGCACATTGAATAAACATCATTCCCATTTGCGCCATCGTGGAGGCAACTAATTGCCGTTTATAGTCCACTTGAACAAAACTGATCCCCGTGCCAATCAACACTGACACAGAGGCGATCATAAGCAGCAGCATTTGCGATCCATTACCGCTAAAAAGCGGAGAAAATCTTGTTAACAACAGACCGCCCGCATTGACCAAACCAGCGTGCATCACTGCTGAAATCGGGGTCGGAGTCACCGTCGACTCCAATAACCAGCGTTGAAATGGCCACTGCCCCGCTGGAATGATCGCCGCTAATACGAGCAAAACGTTCACCCCGGCCGCTTCCCACCATTCCAGACCGGCAAGGCTTTCTTTTGACAGCGCAAGCGATAATCGCCAATATCCCGTTGCTTGCCACAGCCATATGGCGGCTGCCAATAAAGCTATCCAGCTCAACGAAAACATCCTTGCCATTTGCATAACCGTTACTCTTACCGGCTGCCATTCTTTTTTCTGCATCACAAGCAACGTAAGTCCGAGCAATGGCATTCCCCAGCAAAGAACAAACAATCGCAAATCATCGCTCATCCATGTGATGGAAGCGGCGCTAACCGTAAACGTTAAAAGCATAAAATACATTCGATACGCGCGGTCGCCATGTAAATAGCGTATACAAAACCGCTGTATCATCCAGCCAAACATTAAAATATACAAGGCCATCAACCATGCAAGCATATCAGAGCGCCATGGCCCGATCGCCACATTTTTATCGGCGCCAACAAGTCCTGCTAAAGCAACTGCAATCGGCAAAATAAGCAAACTGACATGAATTCGAACGTAACGGATAGGAACACGAGGGTGTAATAGAAATACCGAACTGATTAGAGTAACGACAAGGGTTGCAAACAAGGCAATGAACAATGTTTCACTCAAGGCGATTCTCCTCTCTCTTTAAATAACAAAAAAACCGACTATGTCATCCATACAGAGCACTCCTTTTTAACCGAAAAAGGTAATGCCCATTGTATAGATCGCACATAGTCGGTTTATCTTCAACGAATCCTTAATGGACTTTTTGAAGATCTACCTTCTTTATTTAAACCTTAATGCTTCGTTCGGTTTACCTTCAACAAATCCACGACAGCCACGGATTTTTTGAAGGTCTACCGACACGTTGAAACTGGTTATTCAATTATCCAACATAACTATGTAATCAATGTTAGTGATAATATCATTATATTATTTTAAAAGTTTTTTCTCAAGATCATTAAATAATTTGAACACCATGATCCGTTCGCCTGTACGAGTGCTTAAATCAGTGTGAAAACTCTTCACCTTTTCCCCAGTTATATTTAGGATAATTTCCTTCAGCTCTTCCTCTCCTGATTCAACCAAGCTGGATCGATTCCTTTTTACCGATAACCTTCCTTCTTTTGACTCACAAAGTGAATATTCAGCAGGGGTTAGAATGCCGTGCAAAGAAACAATAATCATATCTCGCAAAATATCTGTCTTAACCGATACTGAACCCCGCCCAAGGAAATCTTTCTCCCATTTCGTTAATGCTTTACTTATTTCCGATTCAATAAAGCCTTTTGATTTGTTCATCATGATTCTCCCCTCTAGCAAAAAAGTCGGAGATTCCTCATCTACATAAGTTGCAACAAACATTTTCTCTTTCCGTCTCCACCTTCATCTAGGATAACGCGGTAGCGGACAGTCGGATGTAAAGCTAAACTGCAACTTATATAGTCTCTTAGTCAAGAAATACATTAATTTTTTACTTAGGATGCTTTTTCATACAGAGCCAATATGAACATCCATGAGTAATTTTGTCCCCGCCGATTCATAAAAATAACAGCCTGGACTCACCGTTATTTTTACATAAAAAAAGGACTGACAATATGTGAAAGAGCCTAGTTTTAATAGAAGATAAAATAAATATCTCTCGGTTGTTATGTCTAATTTATAATTTGCCTTCGATTATACAGTATGTCAACATAAAAAAGCAATAATATTCCATATAGGCTTTTTGGATCAAGTCCACATTACTGTGTAAATTCTTTTTTGAATAATCTAATGATAACTTGTATGTAGATTATTAAATTAGGAAAGAACTTTTTTATTTTAATTTAGCTGATTATTTAGCACATAGTTCTACTTTTTAATTTCTAAAACAAACAAAAATAGCCTCGATCTAACATTTTAAAGCCATGTGATTCCATACATTTTCTAACAAATTTATCATCACTTGCTCAAAACGTTTTTAGTCTATATGGACGGCATTGAAGATGCAATAGAATGGATCAAGAAAGATATTGAACTTGAAATTCCCTACAAATCTTTTATTTTTGCTTTGTTCTCTTACCGCTCTTGAGCCATCCTGTGAATCCTGCCATTATAACGCAATAAGAGGAAACTTGGCACCCCCAAGTTTCCTTTATTTTGATTCTGCCTTCGCAAATTCTGTCCGACTAATATTTTTATGTATGGAAGCCCACGGTCGATTATTTTCCCAATGAACTTTTATCGCCAACTGAAACGTCTCTGATAACAATTCATCTGTTAATACTTCCTCTTTTCGTCCTGCCGCTACAATTTGTCCCTCTTTTAACAACAATACATGTGTCATTTCTTCTATAATTTCTTCAATATAATGAGTGATATATAGTACGTGACATTGTTGATGTGCAATAATTTCTTTCGTTAATGATAAAATTTCTTCCCTTGCTAAAATATCCAATCCTATAGACGGTTCATCTAATAGAAGCAATTTCGGTTTTGCCATTAACGCTCTTCCGATCAGTACTTTTCTTTTTTCTCCTTGTGATAATGTATCATACGTTTTCCCCTTTAAGTGATCGATTCGAAAAGATGTCATAAGCTGTTCAGCCTGCTCTCGGTCCTCACTGGTCACATTTTCGTATAATCCTATCGAAGCAAATTTACCGCTTATCACAATATCCTCTACCGTTTCCGATCCTAAAGTTTGATTAAAACGGTCAAGAGAACTGCTAACAAATCCGATTTGCTTTCGAAGCTCAGGCAAGTTCGTTTTCCCGAATGGATGTCCTAAAACAGAAACTTCCCCTTTTGTCGGATATTGATAGCCTGTTACAATATTTAATATGGACGTTTTTCCTGAACCGTTTAAACCTAATATGACCCAATGTTCCTTTTCTTTTACTTCCCAATTTATATCCTTTAAAATAACTCGATCTCCTCTTATAAAGGACACATTTTTCATACTTATGATATTTTCCATTTCACACGACACCTCTATTTTTTTAGAATATTATAACAAATCAATTAGTGTTATCAAATATTCTAAATTAATATAATAATCTACTTTTTAACGTTCTAGTAATCGGTACCGTCAAGAATTTTGTGTAATGTAATGGGGTAGGGTTTCTCTGAAATGGATTTGGAATGAATAGGGAACTAGTTTCCTCCAAACAGGAGACTGAATATTCAGTCTCCTGTTTGGAAAGGGAGA
>NZ_JBXUJJ010000012.1:0-70065 GCF_059115485.1 Parageobacillus sp. NEAU-HV-2 | reverse complement strand
TAATATTTTTTATTGAAATTCTGCATATTGGTGGTGTACATATGTTTTCATCGTTAAAACGATTCTTAATCGGCAGACCGTTGAAATCAACCGAACTGGGAGAGCAAAAATTGAGTAAATTAAAGGCATTAGCCGTTTTATCTTCGGATGCTCTGTCTTCGGTTGCGTACGGTACGGAACAGATTTTGCTGGTTCTCGCAACGATTGGAGCTATTGCATTTTGGTATTCCATTCCTATTGCGATTGGCGTTCTTATTCTACTGGTGGCACTTATTTTATCGTATCGCCAAATCATTTACTCTTATCCGCATGGAGGCGGAGCTTACGTCGTTTCTAAAACGAACTTGGGTGTAAACCCGGGTCTCATTGCCGGAGGCTCTTTACTGGTCGACTATATTCTCACCGTGGCAGTAAGTGTGTCCGCGGGAACAGATGCCATTACATCGGCGTTTCCCACTTTACATCCATACACAGTTGGAATTGCTATCACACTGGTTGTGTTGATCACTATTCTTAATCTGAGAGGCGTCACCGAATCCGCTACCGTTTTGGCCTATCCCGTTTATTTGTTTGTGTTGGCGCTCGTTACTCTCATTATTGTCGGGATTTTTCGTATTATTAATGGACAAGCACCGTCTACTTTACATACACCGATCGGTACTGCGGTGCCTGGAATTACCTTATTCTTGTTGCTGCGGGCATTTGCCTCTGGCTGCTCTGCGTTGACAGGGGTAGAAGCGATCTCCAACGCCGTTCCCAATTTTAAGGAGCCGGCGGCAAAAAATGCTGCCAAAACGTTAGTGATGATGGGGTTCATTCTCGCAGTTTTATTTACAGGAGTCACTTTTTTAGCATACTGGTATGGAATTGCTCCGAAAGCAGAAGAGACGGTTGTTTCCCAGCTCGCTTCCGAGGTGTTTGGAAGAGGCGTGATATATTACTTTATCCAAGGAACCACTGCCCTTATTTTAGTGTTGGCGGCCAATACGGGATTTTCTGCATTTCCTTTGCTGGCCTATAATATGGCATCCGATAAATACATGCCAAGAATGTATCTGATACGCGGTGACCGTTTAGGATATTCCAACGGAATCATCACGCTTGGTTTTGCCTCCATTTTGTTGATTATCGCTTTTAAAGGGCAAACGGAACAGCTCATTCCTTTGTATGCGGTTGGCGTATTCATTCCTTTCACGTTGTCCCAAACAGGCATGATTGTCAAATGGGTGCGCGAAAAACCAGCGGGGTGGGTCCCGAAGCTGCTTACGAACTTGCTGGGAGCGATCATAACACTAACCGTACTGTGCATTTTCTTTATTACAAAATTTGCTCAAGTATGGTCTGTGCTTGTATTTCTTCCGATCATCGTATTTATTTTTCATCAAATCCATAAGCACTATGATGCGGTGGCGGAACAACTGCGGGTCAATCCCAATAAGATTCCAGACAAAATAGAGGGAAATGTCGTCATTGTACCTGTTGCGGGAATCACAAAGGTAGTAGAGCAATCCTTAAATTACGCCCAGGCCATTGGCGATTATGTATTGGCGGTATATGTGGCATTTGACCGGGAAAGCATGGTCCGGATGGAAGAGAAGTGGGAGAAGTGGAGGCCGGATATTCGCCTTGTTACACTCATTTCTCATTATCGTGATCTGATCACACCAATTTCCAAGCTAGTGGATACCATTGAAAGCAAGGCAGAGGAAAGAAACTATACAGTAACGGTTTTGATTCCTCAATTTATACCGAAAAAGGGCTGGCATAACTTTTTGCATAACCAATCGAGCGTTTTGTTGAGATTGCACCTTCTATATAAGAAAAATGTGATTGTCTCCACAGTTCCTTATCGGCTTCAGAAGTAAATATTCAACTGTAAGCGGGGATGATCGCTGACGATCATCCCCGTTTTTATGCATAATATTACCGCTTCTCTTATCATCTGTCTTCCATATGGATCAATTAGCTAGGAACATGAAGTATAGTCGAACGGCCAAGTTGTTTGTTATGAACGTTTCCGAACTATTGCTAAAATTCCGATTAAGGCTAAATAAACAAAATAACCGATCACTTGTAAACTTGTTGGCTTATCGGTGTAGCCTACTAATGCGTGCAACAGGTGGCCGGCGGCACTGTCACTGCTCAAGATGGAACTTGTATCCCATAAGGTTTCATTACCGAATGGTAGCCATCCGAGTTGCTGAAATTCTCCGATTCCACTTACTAAAAATCCTGCAGCAAATATGACAAGTAAAAAAGTTGAGAGATTGAAGAAGTATTCTACATTGATCTTTTTCCCAAGTGCATAGATTAAATAGCCAGTTACACTCCCGACTATAATCCCTAATACACCGAGTACTATATTTAGGACCGGGTTGGTTATTGACGTTAACGGAATCATAAACACGACCATCTCAAGTCCTTCTCGGAACACTGCCAAAAAGGTAAAGCCTACAATAGCAAACTTCGATCCCGTTTTGATTGCTGAATTTATCCTTGATTCGAGTTCTTCTTCTAGATTTTCGTTCTTTTTAATCGAGATTGCCATGTACGTTAACATACCAGACGCAAGCAAGTAGGATATACCTTCAATTTGCAATTCCAGGGGGGTACCTTCGTAATTTTGAATCGTCGAGTAAATTGCAACACCAGCGATGATTGATGCAATGATTGCTGCGAATACGCCTGTCCAAACGTCCCGGATACGATCACGCTGTCCGATTAAAATGAGATAGGTAGCCAAAATCGAACATAGCATCGAAGCTTCAAAAGCTTCACGGAAGAACATTAGAAAGGTTGCCACTTCCTCACCCCTTTCCTTTTTATATTAGCTACAGACCATGATTGGTGATGTTTCGTTATGAAATGGTTGCTGTAGCTTTGGTTTATAGTATGAAAAAAATTCGACATAGAAACGGACAAACTACCATGATCGACAGCACATTTTTAGAATAATAGGCATTGGTATTATGTTACAGAATCTAGCCGATTCATCCCATCGGCTTTAGCTATGGGACGAATCGGCTTCGAGCAAGGACTGATATGATCCCCTTATAGTAGACAGAAAAAGGAAGCCAATTATCTGTCTACTATGGAGGGGATTTTTCTATAGGGGAAATACGAAAAACATATGATGTAAAGTTTAAAAAGAAAGCTGTGGATTTATATTTGAAAGAGGGCATGGGCTATAAAACGGTGGCGAAAGAATTAGGGATTGATGATTTCATGGTACGTCGATGGGTGAAACGCTATGAACAGGAAGGAATGAAAGGGCTAGAGGAAAAACGAGAAAAGGTAAAAGGACCAGGCAGAGGAAGACCAGGAACTCGTCTAGAAGATCCTGAAACGAAAATCAAGCGTCTGAAGGCGGAAGTAGAGATGCTAAAAAAGCTCTTAAAGATGTGAAAGGGGGAATGGAAGCAGTACCAGCTCACAAGAAGTTCGCGATCATTCCACATTCAAAAATAGTAATTGGAAAAAATTACTTATCTCCCTTATGAATAAATAAGATTACCTCATCTAAAAATATTACCAACCTTACTAAAAAGGAGGAAACACAATGGCAAGAAGTAATAACAATCATTTAGTTCCGGGAGTAAAATCAGCAATAGAACAAATGAAATATGAAATTGCTCAAGAGTTTGGTGTAAATCTTGGGCCTGACACAACAGCACGTGCAAACGGCTCTGTTGGTGGAGAAATTACGAAGCGTTTGGTTGCGATGGCTCAACAACAATTAAGCAGTGGCAGATTCCAATAAGCATCAATCATCTTCCCACCTCGTAACGAGGGGGACTTTTTTCTTGTTAAAAAAAGACCTTCTCTCTTCTTTTAACATTTTTCGCGAGAAGTCTCCCTTCCTCTAAACGGAGTGAAGGAGGGAGAGGTTCATCGGGTTCCGTTTTGGAGTGCAAAACAGGCATTTGACACACAAAATGGCGTGCGAATTGGCCATCGATTCGGCACGCCATTTGTCTTTTTCAAATAAAGTCATTCACTTTGGCAGGAGAAAGTTTGAACTATCTCGAAGATGAGAAGATGAAAAGAATTTATAGAGAGTGTCAATGACATGCCAATTCAAGTGTCATTTCTTATGCCAATTTCCATGAGACGAGATACTCCATCCATTGCAAGATTCCTGAGATGTTTATATAGAAGAAGGGATGAGAAAAGATGAAATTGGTGGGACACAAAATCTATTTGCGATTTTTAAAGGATACAGATGCGGGTCCGTTGACAGAGATGCACCGTAGAAACCGGGAATTTTGGCAACGGTATACGCCAGATAGGACCGAGGAGTTCTATACGGAGGAATATCAGTTAAATCGAATCCAAACCAGCTTGGCGAAGATGGAAAGAGACGAGCAATACACATTCGGCATTTTCCTCGTCGGTACTGATGAGCTGATTGGCATCATTGAGTTGACAGAAGTGGTGCGTGGTCCTTTACAGACATGTTGGCTAGGCTATTATTTAGATCACTCGCACAACGGACACGGCTATACTACTGAAGCAGTGCGCCTGATCGTTGACTATGCCTTTGAGGTTCTCAAGTTACACAGAATCGAAGCAGGAGTCATGCCACATAACATCGGATCGATTCGAGTTTTGGAGAAGGCAGGATTCCATAAGGAGGGGCTTTCCAAGAAGAACGTGAAGATTAACGGAAGGTGGGAAGATCATTTCCACTTTGCTATCGTGAATCCAAATGATTCAGAATGACTAGGACACCTCAATTTTCCTATTCTTTGTGACAAAAATGGCTGCCCCCAAAATCGGATCAGCCATTTTTGATTATTAATTGGTCTGTTAAATTCCGGTGTTGGTTTTAGACCACACAAAAAGACCGAAATACATCGGTCTTTTTGTGTGCCTTGTTCAACCATGGCACTTGTAGTTCAACAAATAACGGGAATAGGCATTTGAGCAATTCTCAAATCCTCATAAGAAGGGGGAATTACCAGAATCCAAATCCTGGTCCATAACCACCGCAGCCATATCCTCTCCCGAAACCACCAAAGCAACCACAGCCAACAAGGATTAATAAGATGAACAGGATGACGATCAATGCAAAGCCAGCACCTGCAAATCCTCCAGCGCTCATTTAATGACACCTCCATTTATTTGCCTTCAGTTTATAATATAGGATTTTTTATCAGTTTGACTGGGCTTAAATCATTTTACGCGAATGTTTGATTATTTGTTATTGAATGATACTGCTCCGTTAGTTGAACAACCGCTGGAAAGCCAGAAGGTATCGAGTTCTCATGGTACTGTGCCATTCACACACATTTTTATTAGTTTTACGCATTGGCGAAGCCTCGAAATTGGCTTAAAATCAATGATTTAATATAAACCAATAGATAATTTCATTGATTATAAAACATAAATCGGTTATGATATAGACGAAATATTCAGAATGTTAATTTGTATAAAAAGTGAAAAAACATGCGAGCGGCGGTGATGAACAAATGGAATGTTTAACTGAAATTTTGTAAACGCTTACGATTTTTTTGTTACCACAACATACTGACTGGTTAGAATTTTAAAAGGATGGTGGGAAGATGGAGAAAACGCATTTTTACTGGCCGGGCAGCTTGCCAAAGCAATTGCGTTATTTGCTAGGTGAAAAACCGTTATATGAATATTTGCGCCACCGCGGCCTACATCAGGCAAATGATCCTGCTTATATTTTTTACGACCGTACGATCACGTGGGGAATGCTACTTGATCATGTCCACCGCTTCGCTCGCTATTTGCAAGAAAAAGGAGTGGAAAAAGGAAGCTATGTCGCGCTTTACATGCAAAACTGCCCACAGTATGTCATTGCCCACTTTGCCATTCAGCAGCTCGGCGGCATTGTCGTTCCGCTCAATCCAATGTACCGCGAGTCGGAGCTGGCTTATTTCTTTGCCGAAGTGCCGTTAACGGGAATTGTTGCCGGAGAAGAAGGATTTGCGCGCGTCAAGAACGCCGAGCAGCAAACCTCTCCGCTGTCCTTCATCGTCACTTGTCATTACGGCGATTATGCGGCTAAAGACGGCGATATCCCGCTTTGCGAGGAGCTGCTGCAGCCGAAACAACGCTGTGACGGCGCCGATGATTTTGCTTCCATCATGGACACCTATTCTCCATATGAAGATGCCGCACCACTAGATTTATGGAACGATGTCGGGCTGATCATTTTCACGTCCGGAACGACGGGGCGGCCAAAAGGGGCGATGCTGACGTATGGAAACGCGTTGTTTAAAACTGCCGCTTCAGCGCAGGCGAATCGGCTGACGGAAAAAGAGCGGCTGATGGCGCACTCGCCGCTGTGTCATATCGCCGGGATGGTGATGGGATTAAATACCCCTGTATATACGGGAAATCCATGCGTATTGTTTACGCGGTTTGACCCGCTCGCGACGATAAAAGCGATCGAGAAATATCGAATTACCGCGTGGTACAGCATCGCACCGATGAACGTCGCGATTTTGCAGGCGGCGGAAAGCGGCCGCTGCGATTTATCGAGCTTAAAGCGCAATTTAGTGACGAGTTTCGGCTTGCAAGTGACAAAAGAGTTAGCTGAGAAATGGGCGCGGGCGACAGGCGGCTGCCTGCTGTACGAAGCGGCTTATGGCTTAAGCGAAACGCATACGTGCGATACGTTTATGCCGGAGGAAAAAGTGAAATTCGGTTCGTGCGGCATTCCAACGTATGATACGGAAATTCGTATCGTCGACCCGGAAACGAAGGTGGATCTTGGTCCCGAAAGATCGGGGGAAATCGTCGTCAAAAACCCTGGTGTGTTTAAAGGCTATTTCCGCCGCGAAGACGCGACGAATGAAACGTTGAGAGACGGATGGGTGTATACCGGAGATATTGGCTATTTGGATGAAGACGGCTATTTATTTTTCCAAGGGCGCCTCAAAGAAATGATCAAAGTTTCCGGCTACAGCGTCTTTCCGGAAGACGTAGAAGCGCTGTTGAACAAACATCCCGCTATCAAGCAGTGCGCGGTCATTGGCGTGCCCGATCCGGTCAAAGGGGAAGTGCCGAAGGCGTTTGTTGTCATCAAAGAAGATTATAAAGGAAAGATTGGCGCGCAGGACATTATTGAGTGGGCGAAAGCGCATATGGCCGCCTTCAAATACCCGCGCTATGTCGAACTGATCGAGCAATTGCCAACGACGCCATCGGGAAAAGTACTGCGCAAATTGTTGAGGAAAGAACAGGAGAGATAACATGAGCGATCTTCGCCAATTGACGGAAGAACTGCTGGCAAGAAAAGAACGGGCGTTGCTTGGCGGTGGCATGGATAAAATCAACAGGCAGCACGAAAAAGGATTGTTGACGGCAAGAGAGCGGATTGCCATGTTGGTCGATGCAGGGACGTTCGTCGAGTTTGGCCAGCTCAATACATCGGATCAAAGCGGAATGGAGGAAAAAAGCTACGGAGACGGCCTTGTCGCCGGAATCGGTAAAGTGAACGGCCGCGCTGCCGTCATTGTAGCAGGGGATAAAACGGTATTGGCGGGGACGGAAGGAAACGTGCATATCCGCAAGTCAAGGAAAATGCATGAGTTTGCCGTACGTAATGGCCTGCCGATGTTTTTCCTGCATGAAGGCGGCGGACTGCGGATGCCGGACGGAATGGGATCAGACGGGATTAGCGAGAAACTGTTTCCACGCGAGCTGCTTACCCATCACCGCCAAGTGCCGACGATGGCTGCGATTTTAGGCGATAGTTACGGTGGACCAACATGGACTGCGGTAAGCTGCGATTTTGTCACCCAGCTGAAAGGAACTTGCATGGCGATCGCTGGGCCAAGAATGCTTGAGCTGGCGAACGGGCAGCGGGTGACGCCGGAAGAATTAGGCGGTGTGGACGTGCATTACCAATATACGGGGCAAATTGACGCCGACGGCGAGACAGAAGAAGAGTGCATCAAGCAACTAAAAACGTTTTTTGCCTATATGCCGCAAAACGGAAATGAACGTCCGCCGATGAGAAAAACGAACGACGATCCATACCGAATGGTGGACGAAGTATTTGCGATTTTGCCAGAAAAAAGCAGCCGCGTCTATGATATGCGCAAAATGATCGCCTGTCTTGTCGATGACGGCCAGTTCTTTGAGTATCAGAAAAAGTTTGGCAAGGCTTTGATAACGGCATTGGCCCATATGAACGGACATGTCGTCGGCATCATTGCCAATCAGCCGAACCAGTACGCCGGTGCGCCGGGTCCGCAAGAATGTCAAAAGGCGACGGAATTCATTTGCCTATGCGATTCGTATCATATTCCATTAATTTTTTTACACGATACGCCGGGCTTCCGCATCAGCACAGAAGCGGAAAAAGCGAAAATGGCGACGAAAATCATGGTTTGGAACCAGGCGCTGGCGTTGTCGACTGTTCCGAAAATCTCCATCGTCATTCGCAAAAGCATCGGCGCTGCTTACGGAAATATGTGCGGGCCGGGAATGGGCGCGGATGTCATTGTCGCTTGGCCGAGTGCGGAAATCAATTTCACCGGCCCGGAAGTCGGCATTAACGTCGTCTACGGCCGTGAGCTCGAAAAGGCGGAAAACCGCAAAGAGCTGCGCCAAGAGCTGTTAAAACATTGGTCGTTTGACAGCTCCCCTTATAAAGCAGCCGGTAAACATCTCATTGATGACGTGATCAATCCGGCAGAAACGAGAAAATTTCTTTGCCAGATGCTGGAGTTTTTGCTGACGTCGAAACGAGAGAAAAGCGAACGCCTGCTTGCCGCGTGGCCGACAGGATTTTAAAAGAAATGATAAACGCGCATGGCTGCATTTTCTAGATATGAGGTTCGTTTTTGGTTTCCATGTATAAACCCAACATTGGTCAAACAGCCTCCTGATCTGCATCGTCTTTTTGCCAGTTTAAGAGCGGGAATCACTCGCTCTTTTTTTCCTTTTATGGTATCATAAGGATAAATAAGTAGATATCAACAATTTGGAACAAGGAATCTATAAAGCTAGGAGAATGAACGTATGAACGTTCAAGGTTTTAGCCATGTGACCATCAATGTGAAGGATTTGGCTCGTTCGCTTCGTTTTTATGTGGATGTATTAGGGATGGAGCTCGTTCATCGTGGACGGAAGGATGCCTACTTAGAATGGGGAAGCGCGTGGATTTGCCTGCAAGAGCGTCCGGACATGGCAGAGCAGCGTCCGCAGATCGGCGTGGACCATGTGGCGTTTTTTATCGATGAACAGGATTTTGCAGAAGCGGTCGAACAACTAAAAGCGAACGATGTGACGATTGTCCGGGAACCGACCCGCCGCGGCCGCGGTCTTTCGGTCAACTTTCTTGATTCGGACGGTACGCAATTGGAATTGCATACGTCGACATTGGCGGAGCGAATGAAGGTATGGAAATAAGCGTGCGCAAACGGAATTTCCGTTATGTCATCTATGCGATTTTGCTGCACGCCTTGATGGACATCGCGCCTGCGCTATACCAAGCGGGCGTTGTCACGAATGTTTGGCTGATCGAAGCGGTGGTCTTTTTATTCGCCGTCGCGGCGTTTCTATTTACGCGTCGCATGAAAGAAACATTTGAGAGCGGGGGAGAAGGATGAAGATTCACGTCAAACGATTAGACCATGTGCAAATTTGCATTCCTTTCGGCGCCAAGGATGAGGCTCGCGCCTTTTACACTGATTTGCTCGGCTTTACGGAAATCGAAAAGCCGGACTCGTTAAAAGCGAACGGCGGTCTTTGGTATCAAGTCGGCGATATCGAGCTTCATATCGGCGTCGAAGACCGCGACGGTTACAACAGCAAAAGCCACCCTGCATTTGAAGTCGAAAACATCGATGAAGTGCGCCGCTACCTAGAAGAAAATGGCGTTCCGACCAAAGACGAAAAACCGATCCCAGGGGTGAAGCGGTTTTCGTTTCGCGATCCATTCCACAATCGGATTGAGTTTTTGTCGAAAAAGATAGGTTGAAGGTAGTTAGCCACGGAATTTTCACACGTATGTCATTCATACTTGCACGAAAATAACTTCCCTCCTGTACATGAAGCTTTTACCATTACAGAGAGGGAAGTTGATTTAATTCATTAAGGAAGATGAACCGTCTTTACATGCATTAGTTTCCAAAATATGGATTCCCCACTAGCTGTTACAAGTTCAATGATGTTGTTTTGTACTTGCTTAAGCAACCCAATTTTCATTGGATTATCCCCTAAATCAAATACGACTAACTGTCCTTCAAATTTTTTTAATTGTTCTTCTAACGACCTTTGTAGCGGAATGTTGGTTGGTTTCACTGGCAGCACTTCATTGCTTAGCGTGTATGGAGTAATGTTTGTCTGATAAGGGGTTAGCCATTTCAGATGGTTTAGAGAAATAAACATCGTCTTATACACTGGTGAATAGAAAACGAAGTAATCATTTAAAATAGCCGTAACATAGCCATGGATCGATTTATTTCCTGTCACATAAATTTGGACAAAGCGCCCCTTCGCGTTGATTAATGTTTTCCGATAAGAAATCGTGTCATTTTCATCAAAAGGTAATTCAGGGGTCACATTCCATAATTCCGTCTGTGGCTTCGTAGATACTCTGATGTTGTGAATGTGCAAATGAGGAATATATAAATATTCTTTTCCGTTATAAATCACAATAATATCTAATCCTACATCGACTAGTATTCCTGTCAACATTACCTTTCCTGAGACTTCCAGTTCTACTTGCTTTCCGATTAAAGAATGTAAGTTGTTCATTTTCTCCCTCCTTTCAACAGAATGAAGTCAAGTAGTAGATGCACAAATTAGTTTAACTTGTGCATCTACTAGAAAAATGATCTTCGTGTCAGCATCGAAGAATGACTGGCAATCGGTATTACAATGGCAATATTTATACATGCTGCAAGGGACGTATAACTATTTTTCAATCTCTTACGAAATATAGGGGCAAAATGATGGACAAGCGATTCAAAAGGAGCTGATGGCGAGAAATGATGATTTTTTATCCATTTGTAGAGAATAGGAAACGTTTTACCGTTTCGGATCCCAGATATAATCAATCGTTTTAACGATTGTTTCCTTAACGATTTTTTCTTTTGGAGAGCTTCTTTGACTTGTAAGCTGTTCTCTGCCCGATGTTCTGTCATATTTTACTTCATATTCTACTTTTTCTACTTTTGTCCGCTGTTCTCTGTCTGATGTTCTGTCGTCTTCTGCTTTTGCACGCTGTTCTCTGTCGGCTGTTCTGTCAACTTCTACAACGACTGTTTCCTGTGAAGAGCTTTTTTGACTTGTATGCTGTTCTCTGTCGGCTGTTCTGTCATATTTTATTTCATATTCTACTTTTGTCCGCTGTTCTTTGTCCGCTGTTTTGTTATCTTCTGCTTTGTTTGTCATATTCTCATCTTTGTTGCTCTCATTTTCAGCATTTTCATTATTTTGTTGCTGCTTCTGTTGTTGTTTGAGAAAGCCTTTTGTACCAATACTAATGCTTTTAATGTGATAAGGGTAAATCCGAATGACTTCATCATTGTTCACTAACGTATAATGTTCTCCTTCTTCTTGCACAAGAATTCCTTCTGCCGCTTCAGGACCGCCGCGGTTAATAGAGACCCATTTATAAGCAAAGTAATCAAATAACTCATAGAAATTTTGTGCACGGATGTCATCAAAATATTCATTAAGGATAGGGGAATTGCTGAGAGGCGTGCTTTGATCAATATTTTGATCGATATTTTGACTTCTATTTTGCACGCTTACACTTTTGATGTGAGTTGTATTGTAAAATACAATGCCGTCGTCTTCTGTTAAGAGACCCATATAATCACCAGCAACAAGGAGCACGATTCCTTTTTTAGATTCAGGACCACCTTGATTCACCTTGACCATGCTGCCGATCAAATTTTTTAATAGTTCTGTGAAATTATTCGCTGACACCAATTCTGGATGGTTATCAAAATCGATCGACCATTCAACAGAGTTAGCATTTGTATTTTCAGTGATGTTTTGGGCAAGTTTTAAGGTAGATTCAACAGAGTTAGTTGAATTTTTATCGATGCTTTGGATATGTTTTAAGTTAGCGATTAAATTTTCACTAATGCTTTGGACCTGTCTTAAGTTATTATAAATATTTTCACTGATGCTTTCGACGATGCTTTGAACATGTTTTAAGTTAGATTCAATAGAGTTAGCTTTTAAATTTTCACTAATGCTTTGGACATGTTTTAAGTTATAGTAAATAATTGCGTTGTCGTTTTTTGCATTGTTGTTTGCGTTGTTGTTTTTATTGTTGTTTGATTTCTCTGGCATTAGTGCAACATAATCGGACTGAACATCTAAAAGCCTACCTTCACAAGATTCTGGTCCCCCTCTGTATACTTTTACTTTTTTGCCCACTAACGATTTTAGATAAGCATTTGAATCCACTGTCTGACTATCCATTTGTTTTCTTATCATACATTTGTTCCTCCTTGTTATTTATCCATAATGGTTATTCGTAATGCATATATACGTATCCTATTAACCAAAAGTTATCCAACAATCGCCCAACATGAAAAAATTCCACTTTAGCCTATCTTATAGGAGGGTGGATAACTGGCTTTTTAAATAAGCGTTTCGTTTTTCGATGAACTCGTAAATCCATTCGGGCTCATCATCAAATTGTTCAATACGGTCATTTATATACGGATCATCGGGGACATGTGGCCGCAATTGCTGATAAAGTTCCTCCACTTTTGGCTTCATAAACTCCACCGTGAATTCATGATCTAATGTATGTTTCATGATGTCATAATACATTTTTCGGAAGCTTTCTATATCTAATAATCGAGCTGTTAACGTATTAAATCCTTTGATACGTACGTAATCATAATCCATTGGTTTTCCATTAATATCCCTTCCCCAAGTAGCGTCAAAATCCCACGGAATGATTTCGAATAGACCGGAGTCTGGATTGCGATATAGCGCGTAATTGTGAACGAAGCCGTCAAAATTTTGCGTGCAAACAACTCCTGCGAGCCAGCGCAAATATTTATTTACGTCCAAAATCTTTGATATGACAGATTCATACTCATATTTTGGTGTTGTATTTAATTTGAAAATGAATTCCTCCAGATATCGGTGATCCTCTAGAGTTCCCAGCTTCCTTTCATAGCCTGCATCTAAAGACGTTTTAGGAGCCTTGTCAAACGAACTAATCAGCGAAAAATTAGCGTCATCATCAACCGCGTAAAAAATGGGCCCTATTGGCAATTGACGTTTTTTTAAGAAAAATTCATCCACCGATTCTAATTGAAGATAAATTCCCTCATGTTTTCCATTGATGGATAAAAGAATGTGTTGAGAGGAAGGCGAAAGGACGCCAAGTGCCGAGAAAAAATCGAGGGAAAGTTTATTTCTCATGAGAGAAGGGTCTTTATATTCCGCGTTCAAGTGAAGTTCATGAACTCCATGAAAGAAATAAGGTTTATAAAACGAGATAAAATAGGATTTTTTCTTAAATTTTCGAATATGTGAGCCGCGATAGCTTATATCGATATGAAATTTTTTCTGATGAAATGTAAGCGTGGCAGGAACAAGTTCATCGTTCCAAATATCGCGGCGCAGCTCCCGCAAATCATCAGGGTGGATATAAATCGCAAACAGAGGCAGCTGACTAGTTGGCATCTATTATCCATCGCCTCCTTTCTGATCATGTTCAATAAATCCTATGTGAATGGTAAGGCGCTTGTTACTCTAGGCATTTATCCATTTTTGTGAAAAACAGACAAGTGTCTAAGCAACATATAGTCGCACAACGTACATTGTTTATAGGCAAAGATAGATGACCACCAATTATCCTTACTCTATCTTTCCGAAAATGACATATATTAGGAGGTCAAAAAATGAGCGTTTATACTCAAGATGACATTCAAAAGGCTGTTAAAGAACTTGAGACGGAGGGCTTAGAGGACTTTTTATATCAAGAGCCGGTAGGCCGTAAACACAGCTCAGGCCGTAAGCACAGCTCAGGCCATAAGCACAGCTCAGGCCATAAGCACAGCTCAGGCCGTAAGCACAGCTCGGGCCGCAAGCACAGCTCAGGCCGCAAGCACAGCTCACACCGCACGAGCTGCTTCCGCCCTCGCAGAAAACGAAGATACTGGCATGACAGCAATATGCATACGTTATGGATAAAATGGTCAGATTAAATAACATGTTATGAACTGCTATATTTTTTTTCTAGTACAAAATAGGCGATGTAAAAAAGACATCGTCTATTTCTTTTTTAATAAACATTGTTCTAAATAAACAATTAAAAAAGAAAATTATTTGCTAAGCTACGTTGATTTTCCGAGGCAAAAATATTGCGAAATATTGTGTAGATTCAAGATATGTAGTTATAATGTAAACAAAATAATTTTTTTAGTTAACAATTGGGGGATGAGGATGAAAAATCATATTCAATCCGTACTTCATCAATTAGAACAAAAAACACAAAAGCGCATGTTGAAAAATGTATCCTCTTCGGACGGCGCGTGGATCGTCATGAACGGACAAAAGATGTTAAATTTAGCATCGAATAATTATTTAGGACTAGCGGGCGACGAACGATTGATCGAAGCGGGATGTCAAGCAATGCGTACATACGGAGCGGGAGCCACCGCTTCGCGTCTTATTGTCGGCAATTATGAACTATATACGAGAGCCGAAGAAGCGTTAAAAAAATGGAAAAAGGCAGAAGCAGCGCTCATTTTCAATAGTGGATATACAGCTAATCTAGGCATCATCACGTCCCTGATCGGCCGCGATGATATTGTGTTTAGCGACTGGCTCAATCATGCCAGCATTATTGATGGCATCAGACTAAGCGGGGCAGAACGGTATCGTTATTATCATAACGACCTCGATCATTTAGAGTCATTGTTAAAACAAGCATCTCCGCATAAACGAAAATTGATTGTCACCGATTCGATTTTCAGCATGGATGGAGACATGGCACTTTTAGAAGGATTAGTGACGTTGAAAAAACGTTACAATACCATACTGATGGTCGATGAAGCGCATAGCAGCGGCATTTATGGAGAAAGAGGAGAAGGTCTCGTTCACCATCTTCATTTGCAAGACGAGGTCGACATCCAAATGGGCACCTTCAGCAAGGCGCTAGGATGTTTTGGAGCTTATGTCACGGGAGAACAGTGGCTCATTGATTACTTGATGAATACAATGCGCAGCTTTATTTTTACGACCGCTTTGCCTCCAGCTGTTCTTGGTGCAATTGAAAAATCGATGGAGATTGTTCAAAAAGAACATGTAAGAAGGCAAACGTTGCAAGATCATAGTCATTATTTCCGCACTGAGCTCCAAAAGTTAGGATTTAATATTGGAAAAAGCACGACACACATCGTTCCGATCATCATTGGCTCGAATGAGCAAACGGTTCAAATGAGCGAGCGGCTTCAGGAACACGGAATCGCCGCGGTAGCGATTCGGCCGCCAACCGTTCCCGAAGGTACGTCCCGCATTCGCTTCTCTCTTTCTTCCTCTTTGACGAAGGAAGAATTAGACTGGGCGCTGGAGCGGATTGCGAAAGTAGGAAGAGAAATGGGATTGATCGTATGAACCTCTCCCACCTACACTCTGTTTAGAGGTGGGAGACTTCTCGGTAAATATGTTAAAATGCCCCCCTCGACGCATTCCCTTTCTCATAACATTGAGGCGGGGAAGTTGACTTTCCCTGTTTATTCCTACAACTTTGGACTGATAGGATGGTCATACGAATAGTCGATCAAAGTTACACCCGCGCTCCGATGTCGGATGTTGTTTGATTTTCTATAATCAATACAAACAAGACAGAGGAGCGTGAGAAAATGTTGCTCATCAATGATGTTATTCATAAAATGATTTATGATTTGGAAAAAAGACCAGACATGAAAGTCCAGAACAATCGTCAATCAAACCGCTAAACAGACAATGTTTGGCGGTTTTTTTACATATTGAACATTTTGCCGGCCATACTAACAACAGGTGATGGCGGATGTACACAAAATCGGAATTAGAACAATTTGTCGAACAAGCAAAACAGTATGCGCGCCATGGCAAAGTCGCTAATTACATTCCCGCCCTTGGCAAGGCGAATCCAAACGATTTGTCGATCGCTATTTGCACGCCCGACGGCAATGTCATCGACGCGGGGGATACGACTCATAAAGTGACGCTGCAAAGCATTTCGAAAATTATTGCCCTCGCCCTTGTCCTAATGGACCGCGGGGAAAAAGAAGTGTTCAAAAAAGTAGGAATGGAGCCGACGGGAGATCCGTTCAATTCCATCGCCAAACTTGAAGAAGTGCAGCCGGCAAAGCCACTCAATCCAATGATCAACGCCGGTGCGCTCGCGGTGACGCATATGATTGTCGGCGCTTCGGTCGAGGAGCGGTTCGAGCGGCTTTTGCAGTTTGTCCGGAAGCTGGCGGGAAATCCGACGATTTCATATTCGGAAGAAGTGGCCCAGTCCGAATTTGAAACAGCGTATTTGAATCGTTCATTATGTTATTTTCTCAAGCAGCATGGTATTATCAATGAAGATGTCGAAGAGCTGATGGACCTTTACACGAAACAATGCGCGATCGAAATGACGTGCGTCGACCTAGCGCGCATCGGCCTTGTGTTCGCGATGGACGGGCGCGACCCGCTCACAGAGGAACAAATTATGCCGCTTGATGTCGCTCGCATTTGCAAAACGTTTATGGTCACGTGCGGCATGTACAACGCCTCCGGCGAATTTGCGATTAAAATCGGCATTCCGGCTAAAAGCGGAGTCTCAGGCGGCATCCTCGCCGCTGTGCCGGGGCGGTGCGGCATCGGCATTTTCGGTCCGGCATTGGATGAGAAAGGCAACAGCATCACCGGTATGAAATTGTTAGAGCTGCTATCAAAAACATATTCCTTAAGCATCTTTTAAAAAGGAGGAAACAAAGAATGAAATCATTTACTGTGCAATTTCATCGCGAAGATCAAATGGAAAACATGACTGTTCAAAAGTTAAACGAACAAGACTTTGAAAAAGTGACAGAAGGCGGGGTAAGACATTTATTTGATTTGGATACGAACATCGGCTATTTTGTCTTTTTTGACGCCGAGGACGCAGAGGGAAACGTTTCGTATCTCGTCTTGCAGTACGAAGAGGATAACGAGGACCCAAGCGCGTGCTACGGATTTGAGCTGAAAGATTTTTACGAATTCATCGCACTTTACTTAAATGATCTTGAATTTGGAGATGAGGAAAGCGACGAAGAAGAATACGGTCCAATTCACCATTTGGCCCATCTTCTTTATCATGTTGTGGAAGAAGGAAATTCGATTGAAGTGTAACAAAGCGATCCTGGATCATGCGTGATCCAGGATTTATATTGCCCGCTTTTTGCACGTTTCGACACTGTCTTTCACCAGCCGCCGCTTATGCCTGTCGACGATCCAATTATTAGCACTTCGTTGGCAAAAGTTTTTATCGAAGGCGATTGATTTGCTGAAAAAGCTGCTTTTCAAAGAGGAATTGCCAAATATGTGGTGGGCGTAAAGCAAAAAAGGAAGGTGGCGAGGAGGTCTCCGTCCCTCTTTGCCACCTTATTATTGCAACTGGCGTCATATCGCTTGCTTCTCATATTTTTCAACATTTCCTTTCAATAGTTTCAACTCCTGCCCATCGATGCTTAAATCAATCAGCACCCCATTGAAAATATCTTCATTCGTCTTTTTATCATTCGACTGCAAATATCGTACGCGATACCACTTGCGGCCGTATTGAAAATACATATATAGCCCTTTTGCAAAGTCAAACCAAAACTTAACCCGTTCCCCGTTCACCGTTTTCCAGACGTAGCCCCATGAACGTCCTTGGCGGAAATTGGTCATTTTCGGCCTGCTGGAATTGATCGCTTTGTAATACAGTCTATTTTTTACATCGTACAGTACCATCGTTTACCGCGCCTCCATTTTGGTAGTTCTAGTATATGTATAGCAAAAGAAAGAAAAGTTAGACTTGTTTTCGATGATTGGCCATGAAAAATAGAAAACAGCGGATTGATTTCCCCTCACTTCCCCCTTGGTGAAAGTGAAGGTCTTCACTCTCGTTCATGATAAAAAGCTGAATCGAAAGAACGCGGTCAATGTGTTGATGTATATGGAGAAAGGTTCCGAAATACGAACGCATTAAGGTAAAGGCATCCGAGGCAAGCGGAACAGAGCTAGCTCTTAAATTGAAGGCGGTAACCTAACGTTTGGCTCTTTTTAGCAGTGAATCCTTAGAAATGAAAGGACTCCTTTCTGGCAATGAATAGGTGGGTGTACCATCTTCGTTAGAAAGGAGCCCTTTATGTGTTGAGTGGTGCTAGGTAGAAATCGGTTTAAGTGATGTAGCTGCCATTAAAGAAGCTGTCATGAACACTAGCTTGATGACTGTTCCCTTTTGTTGATTAGCGTCATCAGCATACGCACGAAAAACGAGAGGATAAAGATGGTTATAAACGAATACATCCCCGTCCATCCATGGTACTCAACTAAATTCGTATACTTTTCACAAAGAACCTCAAGGGCCGTTAAAGCGGCGGTATATAATGCGCATTGCACAATAATGCCTAGAAAGCTGGAATGATAAGAGGTTTGATAAAAATAAACACACATGATAGGATACAGAAAGTATTCAAAAAGAATGCTCGTTTCGAAATATTGACCTAAAAACCTTACAGGGTATTCAACCAAGTTTTCTCCTACAACAATAACGCCAAAAAATGAGGAAAAATAGGCTTTCAATAAGAACACTAAAACCGTGTCTTTGATTAGCGGTTTTCTCAGACTAAAACAAAATAAGACAATGCCAATCATCAGCAATGCCCACAAAAGGATTCTGTCCATGGATTCATCCATCTCCTATGATTGATTTGCATATCGTTTAGTATGTCCAGGAGAAAATGAAATATTTCTGAATACATGAAAATGTTGCTTAAGCACTGATTTGGTTGTTTCACTAACTCGTGGCACAAATAGACAAAAGACGCGCTTATTGATCTCTAAATACGATCATGCCGCAAATCATCGGAATGATCATTAACATTGCGACGGTTAGAGTAGGTATCGGCAGCCGGTTTGCAAATATTGCGCCCATCTCTCCCAGAAAACCTCCAATAATAAAAGGAATGGCGGTTTTTGTCTTGTCCCCATTCGGTTTTGCGTGATACCATGCGTCCCATACGCAATAAGCATAAAATCCAGGGTAAAATAACATGTATCCAAAATTGGTCGCTTCGACCGCCTGTTGATGTAATCCGTTAAAATCAAGGTGAATGGCTTCGTTTATATGTCCGAATGCATTATCAAAGTGTTCCACAATGACAAAGAAGAAACCCTTCATGAATTGACCATTATATATTTGCCCAAATCCAGGCATCAGTAATGAAAATAAAGCGGCAATATTTCTCAATTTCTCATCGTATCCCCTTTCGTTTTTTGCCAGCGGAAATAATCATCGTTTGTTACTTATATTTCCTTATGAGCGTGTTCAGTATGTATATGATGTTTCGATTTGGACACGAATTTTTTTCATTTATGGATACCGCGTTGATAAAAGTGCTCAACCAGACGCGCTGATGAACCATAGAAGCCATTTATGAGCGATTCATCCCGGCTTTTCGGCAGAATATTTAGTTGCATGGATGAATGTCGCTGGTTAAGATAACGGGTTTTAGCGTTTGGGTGTTGGGGTTGGAAGGTGAACTCAAATAGGGTTATTTTCTAGGTTGTGGCGGTGATGTCATCCAATTTCCCAGCCCATGTGGGACTATTTTGTTCGGGAGTTGGACTTATTTTATTGATGGCGAAAATCGAACGTATCTCCGGGAACATCTAATCGATGACCGTTCATCACTACTGTCCCGCTAATACCATGAGCAATGCGAACATTATCGAATTTTTTCTTATCAACGTAAAGCCTCCTAGCGTAGATTCATTTTTCGATAGAGGGAAGAAAAGTGCACATTTCAAACCAGGGAAAAATCTTGTAAAATATGTAAAGAGAAAATAAAAAATAGGAGAGGATATAATGCCGGTATACAACAAACTTGTCCGTGATAAAATTCCGCAAATTATTGAACAAGCGGGGAAAACATTGACAACGAGAATATTGGAAGATGACGAATATCGCAAAGAACTGCGAAAAAAAGCATTTGAAGAATTAGAAGAATATATGAATGCCAGTGATGACGAAACAGCGCTGGAAGAATTGGCGGATGTGTTGGAAATTATTCATGCTCTTGCTGAATGCCATGGTGGAACGTTCGAACGTGTCGAGCAAATCCGAGCAAAAAAAGCGGAAAAGCGAGGAGGGTTTAAAGAAAAAATTTTTTTAGTCGAGGTACACGATGAGTAAGGTCGAATTCATTCAACGCAATCTTATCGAAAAGATACAGGAATATATTGAAACATCGTCGACCATATACATATTGACCTCGTTCGTGATGAAATCGGGTGTCCGCCTGCTGAAGGAAACATTGAAAAAAGCGGCGGAACGAGGGGCGGATATCAAAATTTGCGCTGGCGATTATCTCTTTGTCACCCAGCCGGAAGCGCTTTGTGAGCTAATTTCCATTCATCCCGATATCGAAGTCCGTTTATGGCAAAGCAGGGGAGTATCTTTTCACCCGAAAGCATATTTATTTGAAAACACAAAGAGCGGC
The DNA here is from genome assembly GCF_059115485.1 of Parageobacillus sp. NEAU-HV-2. Lineage (NCBI taxonomy): Bacteria > Bacillati > Bacillota > Bacilli > Caryophanales > Anoxybacillaceae > Parageobacillus > Parageobacillus sp. NEAU-HV-2. The sequence goes on along the minus strand of NZ_JBXUJJ010000012.1, from coordinate 49,375 downwards.
TATTTTATTGTCGGTTCCTCCAATTTGTCGAAATCGGCGCTAACAGAAGGAATCGAGTGGAACATCGGGCTGGACAAAAACGTTGATGAAAACGTATTTGCAGAAGCCATGGAAGAGTTTTTGAAGCTGTTTTATGCCGATGAAACTGTACAAGTGAACGAAGAAACGTTAAAAGACTATGAAAACCAGTATCATGACTATCACCAGCGGCATCCAAATCTTGCGCGAACATGGGCGGATGCGGAAGAAGTTGAATTAATGCTTCCGCTAGAGAAAATGGAGGCGGATGCAAAAGAATTTGATCATAGCATAATTCATGATCCGGCAACGGTGACATATGAAACGATTCAACCGCGATTTGCTCAAGTGGAAGCGCTCGAACGGCTGGAAGCAACTTATGAAGAAGGTTACGACAAGGCGATGGTCGTCATGGCGACAGGGCTTGGGAAAACATATTTGGCCGCGTTTTTTGCCCGTCGCTTTCAAAAAGTGTTGTTTATTGCGCATCGTGAAGAAATTCTTCGTCAGGCAAAACGCTCATTTCAGCGGGTTATCTCCAATAAAACGTTTGGCATTTATGATAGAAATGAAAAAGAAAAGGACGCCGACATTATTTTTGCTTCCATTTTTACGCTAAGCATGAAAAAACATTTAAAAGTCTTTTCCAAAGACGCGTTCGATTTAATTATCATTGATGAATTTCATCACGCCGCAGCGCGTTCTTATCAGCGGGTGCTTGACTATTTCGAACCAAAATTTCTGCTTGGCATTACCGCAACCCCGGATCGAAATGACAACAAAGACGTATATGCGATTTGTGGCGGAAATGTCGCCTATAAAATTGATTTTATTGAAGCGGTTCAGCGCGGATGGCTTGCCCCATTCCGTTATTACGGAGTTTACGATGATACGGATTATTCAAAAATCAAATGGCTCGGCAACCGCTATGATGAGGCAGAGCTGCTTCAAGCGCAGCTAAGGGAAGAAATGGCGGATAAGATTTTAAAGGCATGGGAGAACTATAAGAAAACACGAACGCTTGTATTTTGTTCATCAATCAAGCAAGCCGATTTTTTATCGGACTATTTTCGAAAACGAAATTATCGAACGGTCAGTCTTCACTCTAAACAGACAGACATTCCGCGCGACAGGGCAATTGCAATGCTGGAAAAAGGAGAATTAGACGCTATTTTCACGGTGGACTTATTTAATGAAGGTGTCGATATTCCATCGGTGGATACATTGCTGTTTGTCCGGCCGACGGAGTCGCTTACCGTGTTCACCCAGCAAGTGGGCCGCGGACTTCGGCTGTATGAAGGAAAGAATTATTGCGTCATTATCGATTTAATCGGGAATTACCGCAATGCAGATGTGAAGCTGAAATTGTTTGATACAGAGCGCAATGCTGATAAAAATGGAAAAAGAGAAAAGGTGATACCGACCGTTCCCGACAATTGCTCGCTTCATTTAGATATACAGGCTATTAACTTATTAGAAGAAATGAGAAAAAAGAGCCAGCCGCGCAAGGAAAAGCTGCTGTGGGACTATAAGCAGCTGAAACAGGAATTAGGTTATCGTCCTACGTATCTGCAGCTTCATTTGCGTGGAAGAAGCGATGCGACAGAATACAAGTCCGAATTTAAATCATATGTGGGCTTTTTATACTGGGCGGACGAATTATCGGAGAAAGAGAAGGAAATTTTCTTAAAGTACGAATCGTGGCTAGTTGAGGCAGAGCGAACGTCTATGGCTAAGAGCTATAAAATGGTCGTATTGCACGCAATGTTAAACCGCGGCCCTTCGCGTTGGCACCTGCCGATTACACCAAAAGAAGCAGCGCCATTTTTTCATCAATATTTAATGGAAAAAGAATATCGGAAACGAATCGACTTTTCAGACAAGAAAACAAAACAGCTATGGATTTATGATGAAGAAAAAGTAAGCAAGCTTATTGCCGAAATGCCAATGACGAAATGGAGCGGAAGCTCGAACGGTCTCCTTTCTTTTGAAAATGGCGTCTTTTCTTTTAACTTTTCCATTGCAAAAGAAGACGAAGAAATTCTGTATCAATGGACAAAAGAGATTTGTGAGTATCGGTTGCATGTGTATTTTGAAAGGAAAGAAAATAAATAATAGAATAGTTTTTGTATTTTACACGCTACCTTTTAAGAGTCAGTCTTCTTTTTCCATTATACATTGGCATGACATGACTTATACCTTTCCTATTCAGGTAAATCGGAGTTCACGAAATATTTTGAGGCGATTCACCAAGAGCGCCAAAAAGTGGATGAGCAGCGACAAAAACATGGATAAATAAAAAATACATAAAAGTAGAGTGGTCTTCTGTTCCACTCTACTTTCCATTTCTCTTTAACTCTTACACGTTGCGACGAGTTTTTCTGTAATCATGTCGTTTTCAAATATCGTTTCAAGCAACATCACCGTTTCAAGCGTTGCTTTGTAGTCGAGCGTTTCGAATTCAGTATGTTCCGCGCGTTTCATTAGGAGAATCGGTTCGTCTGTTATTTGTTTTATCAAGAAAGAGAAGAAGCGTATATGCTGGCAAACGCCGAAAATTTGCGGGCAGAAGATTTGCGGCGAGAGCACGATGTGTATGTAGTCGATCCGCAGTTTGCTTGTTCATTTCCACATTCAGTGCGTTAATAATTGTATCTGATCTGTTTTGTCATCTTCTTAAAGAATAAATGGTAGAATGAAAAGAAGGAAAATTTTGTGATGATTTATAAACACGCATAATAAAAGAAAGAGGGATGCAATAGTGTTAATCGCATTAGACATGGACGGAACGCTGCTCAATTCGCAAGGACAGGTGAGTGAAAGAAATAAAGAGGCCATTGTAACAGCGCAAAAGCAAGGCCATATTGTGGCAATCGTGACGGGCAGGGCGTATAAAGACGCGCGCGCGCCGCTCCGGGATGTGGGGCTTGTTTGTCCGATTATGAGTTTAAACGGCGCGGTGATGACATTAGAAGATGGAACGGTGCTTGGCGATGTGCCGCTTGATAAGGAAAAGTTGATTCCAGCGCTCGAATGGGTGCGCGCGCAGCCCGATTTATATTGCGAAATTTATACGGGCGATGCTGTCTACGTCGGGCTCCATAACCGCGCCCACCTCGAGGCGATGGCCGAGCGGGCAAGCGATATCGCTCCCGAATTAAAGGGCATCGTCGAAAAGCAGTTCCAGCAGGCGCGCGTGACGTATGTCGATGACATCCGCGCCATCTGGAAGGATCGGCAAACCGTTTTTTATAAGGTGCTCATTTTTTCTCTCAATCAAGAACGTTTACAAGAAGCGGCCGCCCAGTTTGCCGGCATTTCCGGCATTACTGTCACCTCGTCGCATCCAAACAACATTGAGATTAACCATGAACAGGCGACGAAAGGACAGGCGCTTGCGAAACTGGTCGCCCATTACGGCATCGATCTGAAAGATACGGTTGTTTTCGGTGACAGCCATAACGATTTATCAATGTTCGCCGTCGCCGGCTACCGCGTGGCGATGGGAAACGCCGCTCCGGAATTAAAAGAAGTCAGCGACATGGTCACCGCCTCACATGAGGAAGACGGCGTGGCGGTCGCGCTGGAAGAACTGATCAGCAAGCGAAAACAGTGACGCTACAGCAAGCGGTGAAGCATGCTGGCAACGGTTTTGCCTGTCGTGCGGGAATCGAGTTTGCGAGATAAGGATGAATGATATGCCAGGAGAGTGAAAAAATATGAAAGGAAATGCGGAAGTTCCTAATCACGGCAAAAATATTGTACTCATCGGGTTTATGGGAGTGGGAAAAACGACAATCGGACAGCTGGTAGCGAAAAAACTAGATTGGGAGTTTATCGATACCGATCAAGAAATTGAACGGCGTCATCACATGTCCATTCCCGCTATGTTTGAACAGAAGGGGGAAGATTATTTTCGCAAAGCCGAAAGAGAGCTGATCGTTGACTTATGTACAAAAGAGCGGCAAAAAGTGCTTTCGCTTGGCGGAGGGGCGTATTTGCAGGAGGAAGTGAGAAACGTCTGTTTATCCCACGGCATTGTCGTTTTCCTCGATTTGTCATGGGAAAACTGGAAAGAACGTCTTCCGTCCATTGTCCATGACCGTCCTTTACTGAAAAATAAGACGCTGGAGGAAATCAAACAATTATTTGAACAGCGGAAACAAGCTTATTCCCAGCATCATTATCGCGTGGCAACGGATGGGCTTGATCCGGAAACGGTAGCAACTCGTATGATGGAATTGATTCGCGAGCGGAATGTGGAATAATCATGGAAAAACACCCTTTGTTTTGTACAAGGGTGTTTTTTGTTGGAATGCATGATACATCGCTGAATCAAGGAGTGCTCTTTTTAGAGGTTTATTTTTGAAGCAGCAGGAAGAAAATAAGAGAGGAGACGGTCATTGCTGCCGATACAACTCGCGAATTTTCCGTTCATGCTGGAGCGTTTTGCTCGAGAGGAAATCGACCGTTTCCTGTGTTTCTGACAGTTCGATGCACAGGCTGTCTACTTTTGTTTCTAAACGGTTGAATCGCTCATCCATTTTTTCTTCTAGTTTTCCGACCCTCTCTCGCATTTCTGTTCTAAGTTGGCTATTCATCTCTTGTATTTCTTTTCTCAACTGATTGGCCGTTTCTTGTATTTCTCCTCTTAGTTGGTTTCTCAATTCCTGAATTTCTGCTCGAAGTTGGCTACTTATCTCTTTTATTTTTGTTTGAAGCAGATGGTTCCATTTCTGCATTTCCACTGAAGATGGGCTGCTTGTTTCTTGATTGTTTGCTTTAGGTCGATCGATTGTTTCTCGCGTTTCGGTCGAAATATGATCGGGATGCAGTCGTAATGCTTTGAAAATTTCCTTCCGCAGCGTTTCCTGTTCCATTCTCTCACCTCCTCATTCCCTATTATGAAGAAAACAAAGTATAAAAGCAAAAAACCTGTTTTTTATTTAAGATTGGCAAATCACTCCAATCAGCGTATGAGGCGGATGGGCTTTTTCACTCAATTTTCACTGTCCTGTTGTATGTTGGAAACACATCAAAAAGAGGTGACGAATCAAGAAAGGGAGTGGGAAAGAAGATGAAATGGATCAAACGGGTGGATGGATGGCTATTGGCCATTGTCCTTATCTCTATTTTTCTTCATTTCTATCATATCGGCAACGCGGGGTCAAACGTATATTATACCGCGGCGGCGAAAAGCATGACGGCGAACTGGAAGGCGTTTTTTTTCGCGGCGCTTGATCCGGAAGGGTTTATTACCGTTGACAAGCCGCCGGTGGCGTTATGGTTTCAAGCGTTAAGCGTAGCCATCTTTGGCGTGAGCGACTGGAGCGTTCTGCTTCCGGAAGCACTCGCTGGCGTCGGTTCGACGCTGCTCGTTTATTTTATTGTCAAGCCGTTTGCCGGCAGGGCGGCCGCCAGATGGTCGAGTTTGATTTTCACTTGTACCCCTATTTTTGTGGCAGTGGCGCGCACGAACAATATTGATGCGATTTTAATTTTCACGTTGTTGGTGGCGGCATGGGCGCTGATGAAAGCCGTACAAAAACAGCGACTTTCGTGGCTGTTCGTCAGCTTTGCGCTTGTGGGCGTGGGCTTTAACATGAAAATGCTACAGGCGTATATGGTACTGCCGGCGTTTTATTTGTTCTATTGGCTGGCAGGAAAAGCGTCCTGGAAAAAGCGGCTCTGGCATTTGACGGCCGCTACTGTTGTCGTCTTGGCTGTTTCGCTTTCCTATGCGGTCATCATCGACGCGATTCCAAAAGATAAACGCCCGTATATCGGCAGCAGCCAAACGAATTCAGTACTCGAGCTGGCGCTTGGCTATAACGGGCTCGACCGTTTAACAGGAGCGGCAGGGCCGGGTGGGAAGCGGGCCATGCGTGGCGATATCGAATTCCAAGGCGGAAATGGGCAAACGAATCGTTCCGCAAACGAAGCTTCGCCTTCATCGCTTTCTGATCATCAAAACGATTCAATATATAGTCCGCCAAACCTAAACGGGGAACGGCCGATGGGCTCGTCTCGTCCAAACGGCGGACAGCCTCCTAGCGGAATGGGGGGAATCGGAAGAGGAGAAACGGGAGAACCTGGTGTGTTCCGCCTGTTTCAGCAGCAGTTAGCCGGACAAATCAGTTGGCTTCTGCCGTTTGTACTGTTTGTTACAATCGGGTTGTTTGCGTCGATCCGTCGGCAGCGGGCGATCACGCCGCTTCACCGATTTGTGTTGTTTTGGTTCGCTTGGCTCGTTCCGATGGCCGTGTTTTTTAGCGTCGCCGGGTTTTATCACCGCTATTATTTAAGCATGATGGCGCCGGCGATCGCGGTGCTGGTCGCGGTCGGAAGCGAACTGTTGTGGCAGTTTTATAAGGAACAGGGAGGTTTTTGGCAATGGCTGTTTCCTAGCGCGCTGCTTATGACGTTTTTGTTTGAATCGTATGTTGTATTTCAGCACCGCTCTTCCTTATCAAGCATTTGGCCGTTGTCGCTTGCGCTCTATGGACTGGCCGTCGTTTGCTTTCTTCACGCGTTTCGCCATCACAGGAAAGCGGCGCTCTATTTGAAAACAGCGAGCTTGCTTGGCCTTCTTGTCATGCCGTTTTATTGGTCGCTCACCCCGCTTTTATATGGCGGAAATAGCGTGATTCCGTATGCCGGACCGGATTTAAAACGTCCGAACGAATACGGACAGCGCGCTTTCGGAGGCGGGGAAGAAAGAGAAGTCAATTCCGATTTGCTTGCTTATTTGGAAAAGCATTATAACGGCGAAAAATATTTAGCGGCAACAATCCGCGCCAATACAGCGGCCGAGCTGATGCTAAAGACGGATAAAGCGGTCATGGCGATGGGCGGATTTTTAGGGACGGACCCGGTGTTGACAACGGAACAATTAGCGAAAATGGCGAAAAACGGCGAAGTGAAATATTTTCTTATCTCCGGATTTGGCGGAGGCGGCGAAGGAAACAGCGAGCTGATTCAGTGGATTGAAACGCATTGTCAAGAAGTGCCGCAAGAGGAGTGGCAAACCAATGCGGCAACAGCGGAGCGCCAGAGCGAACAGGATGGGATGCCGTTGCCGATGGAGCGCGGTGTGAAGCTTTATAAATATGAAGGATAGGAGGTATGGTATATGGTAAAATATTCCGTGGTGATTCCAGTATATAATGAGGCGCTTGTCATTCGCGAGACATACCGCCGGCTAAAGCGCGTGATGGAACAAACCGATGGGCCGTATGAACTGTTGTTTGTCAACGACGGCAGCGAAGATGAAACGATTGACATCCTGAAAGAGCTTGCCGTGAAGGACGAAACGGTCAAATATGTGGATTTTTCCCGCAATTTTGGCCATCAAATCGCGATTACGGCTGGAATGGATTACGCGTCGGGAAAAGCGATCGTCATTATTGACGCCGATTTGCAAGATCCGCCCGAATTAATTTTAGAGATGATTGACAAATGGAAAGAAGGGTATGACGTTGTTTATGCGAAGCGCGTGAAACGAAAAGGGGAAACGATGTTTAAAAAAGTCACCGCCTATCTGTTTTACCGGGTGCTGCGGGCGGCGACCGAAATCGACATTCCTGTCGATACCGGCGATTTCCGCCTCATTGACCGGAAAGTGCGCGATCAGTTAGTCTATATGAGAGAGCGGAGCCGTTTTGTCCGCGGGCTCGTCAGCTGGGTCGGATTTAAGCAGACAGCTGTAGAATATGAGCGGGAGGAGCGGTTTGCCGGGGAAACGAAGTATCCGCTTAAGAAAATGATTCGCTTTTCGCTCGACGGGATCACTTCGTTTTCGTACAAACCGTTGAAGCTTGCCAGTTTGTTAGGCTTTCTCCTTTCCGCCTCAAGCGTGCTTGGCATCATCATCACTTTATATTTAAAGCTGTTTACGCATTCGACGGTGGCGGGATGGGCGTCGCTTTTCATGGCGACCTTATTGTGCAACGGCGTGATGTTTATGATGCTTGGCGTGATGGGGGAATATATCGGCCGCATTTATGATGAAGTTAAGCAGCGTCCTCTATATATCGTTAAAGATACATGGGGAGTTGGAACCAAGTATGAAAAAGTACCGTTTTATATGGAATGAACGAGAAAACATGCGAACGTTATGGCGCTTTTGCCTTGTCGGGGTCGGAAATACGTTCGTGGACTTTATTGTCTTTTTTCTTCTTACCTCGTTTGGCGTTTCCGCGTTACTAGCGCAAGTATGCTCTTATACCGCCGGCGTGGTCAACAGCTATGTGTGGAACAGGATGTGGACGTTTCAAGTAAAACGAAAAGCGAACATCGGAGAGTTTTTGCGTTTTATCGTGGTGAATGTGCTGTCGCTGGCAGTGACGCTCCTTCTGCTCTTTCTCTGCCGGGACGTTGGGCATTGGCCGCTATTTGCCGGAAAACTGATCGCGACGTTGGGAGGCATTGCCGTCAATTTTGCCGGCAGCCGCTTTTGGGTGTTTGCTTCGAAACCGTCCCATTCTTAACATGGGTGTACGACAAACTTTGTACACCCATGTTGATTGGTTAGACACCTAATATTTCGAATCGGATGAACAAGGATGTGTACCATATAATTGTCTTACCATTTTGAGGTTCCTTTTAACATGTTCGAGCTGTTTCATTCCAACCATAACCGAAAGAATTCCGTTAACCTGTAAAATGTCTGCCAGCAGATGATCGGGAGCGAGTCCATGTTTTATCATTTCTCCTGCGTGAAAAGGGGAGAACAATAGTCTTAATTTTCCATAAAAATAATGATACAATAATAATAGAAAGAAGCAGGATAGACGGATGGGAGCAGAAAACTAAGTGATTCATTCTTTCGAGCTGTTGTTTTTAGCGGTTGTTTCGTTTTTGCTGGCGTACTTTATCGGAGTGAAAAAATATACGTGGCTGTTGTCCGGATATAATCAGCGGCGCATTCGTGATCAAGAAAAACTGGCGGGAATGGTAGGAAAATATAATATGATCGTTGGTATTGCCGCAGCGGCTGGAAGTATGATTGATCATCCTGATACGATGGTTATTTTCCCGTTTGCCGTTATTGGTCATGTGGCGCTGGAGGCTTACGTGAACGTCAAAATGGTAGAGTAAAAGCCGAATCCATTGCGTTGGATTCGGCTTTTTCCTTGTTAAGAGCGAATTTGTCCCGTGCCGTAGACGAGCGATTTGGTTGTCGTGATCGCGCGCAATCCCATCGGACCGCGGGCGTGCAGTTTTTGCGTGCTGATGCCGATTTCCGCCCCGTAGCCAAACTGCTCGCCGTCGGTGAAGCGGGTCGAGGCGTTGTGGTAAAGCACGGCGGCGTCAATCGCTTGGAAAAAGAAGCGGACGTTGTCGTTTTGCTCGGAAATAATTGCCTCAGAATGTTTCGTGCCATAGCGGTTAATATGGTCGACCGCTTCTTTGACGTCTTGCACGAGCTTGACGGCTAAAATCGGCGCCAAATATTCGGTGCTCCAGTCGGCTTCGGTAGCCTGCTGGATAAAGGAATACGATGAAGCAAGCTGCGAGTCGCCGCGCAGCTCGACGCCGCGCGCGTGGAGCGCTTCGATGAGTTCGCCGATATACGGCCAGTTTTGATGGATTAACACCGTTTCCACCGCATTGCAGACGGATGGGCGCTGCAATTTCGCGTTCAATACAATATCGATTGCCATTTGCTTTTGCGCGGATTCATCGATGAAAATATGGCAGTTGCCGACACCAGTCTCAAGCACGGGAACGGTGGCGTTTTCGATAACGGAGCGAATCAGCCCGGCCCCGCCGCGCGGAATTAATACGTCTAAGTAGCCGTTTAAACGAAACATTTGCTGGGCCGTCTCCCGGCTCGTGTCTTCAAGAAGCTGGATGGCATCGGCAGGGATGGCGGAATCGCGAAGCGCCTCCTTCATGACATGGACGAGTGCTTTGTTTGAATGAAGCGCGGAGGAGCTGCCCCTCAATAAGACGGCGTTTCCCGTTTTTAAGCAAAGGCTCGCGGCATCGACGGTGACGTTTGGGCGCGCTTCGTACACCATGCCGATGACGCCGAGCGGCACGCGCACTGTTTGAATGCGAAGCCCGTTTGGCCGCGTCCATTCTTCGACGATTTCGCCGATTGGGTCAGGAAGACCCGCAACTTGACGGACGCCATTGACGATTTGCTCGATTCGTTCGCTGGTTAGCTGCAATCGGTCGATTAAGGCAGGAGAAAGACCTTGTTCTTTTCCAAGTGCCACATCTTTTTCATTTTCTTGCAAAATCCACTCTTTTTGTTTGATCAGCGCTTCGGCGATGCGCGTCAATGCTTCGTTTTTTTCTTCCGTGGACAGGAGGGCTAGCGTTTTCGCTGCTTGTTGCAGCCGCTTGGCTTTGGTAAGCAATTCGTTCATTTGATAACACTCTCCTTTCGTAATGATACCCAATTGTCGCGGTGGATCACTTCAGGGCGATGGTTAATCGAATATTTTCTTGCCTCATTGCTAGGAAGGCCTTTGACTTGTTCTAAATCGCCAGAGGAGTAATACACTTGGCCGCGGCCGATGACGGCTCCTTTTCGGTTGACGACCTCGACGACATCCATGGCGGAAAACGTGCCAAAAACGGCGGTAACGCCAGCGGGAAGCAAGCTTTTTCCACGTTGCAATAGGGCGGTTTCCGCGCCTTCGTCAATTTCGATTTTTCCGGAGACCGGCGCATGGTATGCGATCCATTGTTTGCGCATTTGCATATGTCCATGAAACGGTGCGCCGATATATGTTCCGTCTCCTTTTCCTTCCAAAATGTCGCAAAGCTTTTCTTTCCCTGTACCCGTTCCGACAAAGACGCTTACCCCGAACGAGAGCGCTTTTTGTGCGGCGAGAAGCTTTGATTTCATGCCGCCCGTTCCGACCGCAGAGCCGCTGCCGCCCGCCGCTTCAATCATTTCATCGGTAACATTCGGAAGAAACGCGTATTTTTTCGCCTTCGGATTTGTTTTCGGATTATCATCATACAGCCCGTTAATATCGGTTAAGATAATGAGCGCATCCGCGTGCAAAAAGCCGCTGACAAGGGCGGAAAGCATATCGTTGTCGCCAAACGTCAATTCCTCGACGGACACGGAATCGTTTTCGTTAATGATCGGCAAAACCCCGCATGCCAGCAATGTGGTGATCGTGGAAAATAAATTATGAAACCGTTCGCGGCTATAAAAATCTTCTCTTGTTAATAAAATTTGTCCCGTCGTTATGCCGAACTGTTTGAACGCGGAAATATAGCCTTGCATGAGCAGCCCTTGCCCGACCGCCGCCGCTGCTTGCTTTCCCGCCTTAGTCGTCGGCCGTGATGGATAGCCGAGCGGTCCGAATCCGGCGGCGACAGCGCCTGACGTAATTAAAATCACCTCATGGCCGAGCTGTTTGAGGTAGGCGATTGCTTCCACATGGTCATGGAGTTTTTCATCACAAAGCGCGCCTTTCGCGTCCGTTAATGAGCTGCTTCCGATTTTCACGACGACTCGCTGCTTTTTCATGCGCATCCTCCTTTCTGGTTGCCAATAAAAAACGCTTTTTCCCTTCCTTGCAAAAGGACGGAAAAAGCGTTCCGCGGTACCACCTTTTTTGGCGCATCATGCGCCCACCTCTTGCCCGTAACGAGGGCGGACGGCTTATGTTTGCATAAGCGGCCTTTTTAGGGCAGGTTCAATCGACTTCCCGTGAGGAACCTTCCAGCCTACGAGTTCCACTCTCTTGCACGTTCCATCGATTTACTAGTCCCGTACCGTTTTCCGTATCAATGGTTTGTTAGAAATTATCCATACAAATCAGAAAATTGTCAAGGGGTTTTTCTTCGACAACGAGGATGGTTGTTGTTATCGAAATAAATATAATTGTCATTTTATTTGAAAAAATGGTACAATACTAAAAACATCGAGCCTACAATACTACTATTTGGAGGGATTTAGATTGAGAGAACTTCGCAGCAATATGATCAAAAAAGGGTTTGACCGGGCGCCGCACCGCAGTTTGTTGCGCGCGGCAGGAGTAAAAGAAGAAGATTTTGACAAGCCGTTTATCGCTGTAGTGAACTCGTATATTGATATTATTCCGGGACACGTTCATTTGCAGGAGTTCGGGCAACTTGTCAAAGAAGCGATTCGCGAAGCGGGCGGGGTCCCGTTTGAAATGAATACGATCGGCGTCGATGACGGCATCGCGATGGGGCATATCGGCATGCGCTATTCGCTGCCAAGCCGTGAAATTATCGCGGATTCGATCGAAACGGTCATTTCTGCGCATTGGTTTGACGGAATGGTTTGCATTCCAAACTGTGACAAAATTACGCCGGGCATGATGATGGCAGCGATGCGGTTAAACATTCCGACGATTTTCGTCAGCGGCGGGCCGATGAAGGCTGGGGTGACGAGCGACGGGCGCAAAATTTCGCTTTCTTCCGTATTTGAAGGGGTCGGCGCCTATCAAGCAGGGAAAATTGATGAAAAAGGATTGCAGGAATTAGAAAAATACGGCTGTCCGACGTGCGGCTCCTGTTCGGGGATGTTTACGGCCAACTCGATGAACTGCTTGGCGGAAGCGTTAGGGCTTGCGTTGCCAGGCAACGGCACGATTTTAGCGGTAGATCCGGCCCGGAAAGAATTGGTTCGCCAATCGGCAAAACAATTAATGTATTTGATCGAGCATGACATTAAACCGCGAGATATTGTTACGGAAAAAGCGATCGACAACGCGTTTGCGCTGGATATGGCGCTTGGCGGCTCGACGAACACCGTCTTACATACGCTGGCGATTGCCAATGAAGCAGGAATCAACTATTCGCTCGAGAGAATTAACGAAATCGCTGCGCGCGTTCCGCATCTTGCCAAACTGGCACCGGCTTCCGATGTGCATATTGAAGACTTGCACGAAGCGGGAGGCGTATCGGCGGTATTACATGAATTAGCGAAAAAAGAAGGAACGCTTCATCTCGATACGTTGACCGTAACCGGAAAAACGCTTGGGGAAAACATCGCCGGCTGTGAAGTCAAAGACTATAACGTCATCCGCCCAATTGACAATCCGTATTCTGAAACAGGCGGGCTTGCCGTATTGTTCGGAAATCTTGCCCCAGATGGCGCGATCATTAAAACAGGCGGCGTGCAAGACGGCATTACGCGCCATGAAGGACCGGCGATCGTATTTGATTCGCAAGAAGAGGCGCTCGAAGGTATCGCAAGCGGCAAAGTAAAACCAGGCCATGTTGTCGTCATCCGCTATGAAGGGCCAAAAGGCGGGCCAGGAATGCCGGAAATGCTTGCGCCAACTTCGCAAATCGTCGGTATGGGGCTTGGCACGAAAGTCGCGCTCATCACCGACGGACGGTTCTCGGGGGCCTCGCGCGGTTTATCGGTTGGACACGTTTCTCCGGAAGCGGCGGAAGGCGGTCCGATTGCCTTTATTGAAGACGGCGACATCATTGAGATCGATATTACGAACAGAACGATTAACGCAAAGCTTTCTGATGAAGAATGGGAAAAACGGAAAGCGAACTGGAAAGGGTTTGAACCAAAAGTAAAAACCGGTTATCTCGCGCGCTACTCGAAGCTCGTTACTTCCGCAAGCACGGGCGGGATTATGAAAATTTAACAGTCTATCAAAACCTGTTCGACCAGAGCGGACAGGTTTTGTTTTTACAAAAAATTGATTTGGAAACGCTTACAATTAAGGTAAAGGTGTATATGATAGAAATATAGGAGGGATTAGATGAACGAAACGAATAAACGAATGGAAACGATCGTTATTCATCATGGGTATGATGCGAAACAGCATCTTGGCAGTTTGTCGATGCCGATTTTTCAAACATCGACGTTTACGTTTGACACGGCGGAACAAGGAGAAGCACGCTTTGCCGGGCAAGAAGACGGCTATATTTATTCACGTCTTGCCAATCCGACGGTGCGAGTGCTGGAAGAAAAAATGGCATGTTTGGAAGGAGGGGAAGCGGCGCTTGCGTTTAGTTCCGGGATGGCGGCCGTGTCTGCGGTATTGTTTGCGTTAACAAAAGCCAATGACCATATTATATGTTCGCAAGGAGTATACGGCTGTACGTTTGGTCTGTTGCAGCTGTTGAAAAGGAAATATCATGTTTCCCATGATTTTTGCGCGATGGAATCGGAAGAGGAGATCCGCCGCCTTATCCGCCCGGAAACGGTTTGCATTTATGTCGAAACGCCAATTAATCCAACAATGAAACTCATCGATTTGCAAATGGTCGTGAAAGTGGCAAAAGAGCATGGCATTGCGGTTGTGGTGGACAATACGTTTTGTTCGCCGTATTTGCAGCAGCCGCTTGAATTTGGCTGTGATGTCGTCGTGCATAGCGCGACAAAATATATCGGCGGCCATGGCGATGTCATTGCCGGCATCGCGGTCGGGAAAAGAGAATTGATGGAGGAAATCGCGAAAACGACGCAAAAAGATATTGGCGGCGTTCTTTCCCCGTTTGACGCTTGGCTATTGTTGCGGGGATTAAAGACGCTTCCGGTACGGATGGACCGGCATTGCGATAATGCAGAGAAAATTGTGGAACGGTTAAAAACACATCCCCTCGTTGAACGCGTTTGCTACCCTGCTGATCCAGACAATCGCGATTATCCGATTTATCAAAAACAAATGAAACGCGGCGGCGGCTTAATTTCGTTTGAAGTCAAAGGAACAAAACAGGACGCCCAGCGCTTTCTCAATCATCTTCAACTCATTCAAATCGCCGTCAGCCTTGGCGATACGGAAACGTTAATTCAACATCCGGCAACGATGACCCATTCTGTTGTGCCGGAAGAGGAAAGAATAAAGATGGGGATCAGCGACCAATTGATTCGTTTATCCGTTGGGTTGGAGGCGTGGGAAGATATTTGGAATGATTTAGAGCAGGCGTTATTTTCTTTAGAATAAAACATGACTAATTAAGGTCTTTCCATGTTTTTGATTTAGGAAAGACCATTATTTTTGAAATTCTTCTTTTTTACGTAAAAGCAATAAAATAATAGTTGACAATTTAGAATATTAGCGATATTTTTAACTTAAATATGATGATAAATATATATTACGTTGTATAAACGTGATATATATTTATTTTTTTAAAATATCAATGAAAGCGCTTTAAAAAAGGGAGGATGGGCGTAATGATTTTGCATCGCATCGAAACGGCTTCGAGAGCGGAAATGGAAGCGTTGCAGCTCGAGAGGCTGCAACAAACGGTCAAGCGGGTATACGAGCATGTGCCATTTTATCGCCAAAAGCTCGATGAAAATGGCGTAAAGCCGGAGCATATTCGCACGCTGGATGATGTGAAGAAGCTGCCGTTTACAACGAAAAAAGATTTGCGGGACCATTATCCGTTTGGGCTGCTTGCCGTCAGAATCCAAGATTGTGTCCGTGTTCACGCCTCGAGCGGAACGAGCGGAAAGCCGACGGTGGTGGCGTATACGAAAAACGACATTGACCATTGGGCAGATGTGGTGGCGCGCGCGATTACCATTGCCGGCGGAGAGCCGGGGCATATTGTGCACAACGCCTACGGATATGGACTGTTTACCGGCGGACTTGGACTCCATTACGGAAGCGAGCGGTTAGGCGCGGTAGCCATCCCGGTGTCGGGAGGAAATACGGACCGGCAAATCATGATCATTGAAGATTTTCAGCCGGATATTATTTGCGCTACTCCTTCCTATGTGCTGAACATTGCAGAGCGAATGAAAGAGCTCGGCAAAGATCCGCGCAAAACATCGCTGAAATACGGGATTTTTGGAGCGGAACCGTGGTCGGAGGAAATGCGGAGAACGTTGGAAGAAACGTTTGCGATTAAAGCGTGCGATATTTACGGGCTGAGCGAAGTCGTCGGACCTGGCGTCGCCATGGAGTGCCATGAGGCGCAAAACGGTCTGCATGTGGCGGAAGATCATTTCTTTGTTGAGGTGATCAATCCGAAAACGCTTGAACCGGTCGAAGAAGGGGAAGAAGGCGAACTTGTCTTTACGAGTCTGACCAAAGAAGCGTTTCCGGTCATCCGCTATCGCACGGGCGATATCGCTTCGATTACGAAAGAACGGTGTATTTGCGGCCGGACGACAACAAGAATGTCGAGAATTAAAGGCCGTGTTGACGATATGCTAATCATCCGCGGCGTCAACGTCTTTCCATCGGAAATCGAGCATCATTTATTGACGGTACCGGAACTTGCCCCTCATTATCAGCTGCATCTTTTCCGCA
This sequence comes from Parageobacillus sp. NEAU-HV-2, assembly GCF_059115485.1. Taxonomy (NCBI): domain Bacteria; kingdom Bacillati; phylum Bacillota; class Bacilli; order Caryophanales; family Anoxybacillaceae; genus Parageobacillus; species Parageobacillus sp. NEAU-HV-2. The sequence goes on along the minus strand of NZ_JBXUJJ010000012.1, from coordinate 33,125 downwards.
AAGGAACACTCGATGTCGTGGAGCTGCAAGTCGAAGTTAGCGACCGCTTCTATCAAGAAGTCGGTGAAAATCTTCACGATGAACGCGTTCATTCCTTAGCAAAGCAAATACAGTATCTATTGAAAACGAATCTCCTTGTATCCATTGATGTTCATGTGCATCCTCCTAAATCGCTTCCTCGTTCGGAAGGAAAAGCGGTCCGTGTCGTCGACCGTCGCAAAGAAAAGGCGTTATTATAAGAAAATTAACAATTTTATAGTTGCAAACTTTATAACGTTATTTTATAATTACGTTAAATAAACGTTATATAATAAATTGGGAGGGGCAAAAGAAAATGCCTGTTGTCACATCGTTTAGGCGATTGTCAGAAGAGGAAAAGTATGAGCGGTTTATGCAAAGAATTGAAGCGGGGGAAAAAATCGAAGCAGACGATTGGATGCCAGAAGACTATCGCATGACGCTGATCAAACTTATTTCGATGCACGGGATCAGCGAAGTTATGGGAGCGCTTCCGGAAAAAGAATGGGTTCCGAAAGCTCCTTCCTTAAAAAGAAAGCTTGGCATTATGGCGAAAGTGCAGGATGAAATGGGGCATGGCCAGCTTCTGCTTCGTGTTGCCGAAGACTTAATGGCCCCGCTTGGAAAAACACGCGAGGAAATTATGCAAGATTTGTTTAATGGAGATTTGAAGTTTCATAATGTGTTCCATATGCCTGCGCCGACTTGGGCGGACGCCGGTTTAATCGGCTGGCTCGTCGACGGGGCAGCGATCATCACGCAGACCAATATGCTTGATGCTTCTTACGGGCCGTATGCGCGGGCGCTAAAGCGCATTTGCGCCGAAGAAGTGTTCCACGCCCAGCACGGCGAATCGATCATTATGGCGCTCGCTGAAGGAACGAAGGAGCAAAAAGAAATGCTTCAGGACGCGCTCAACCGCTGGTGGGAAGCGCTGCTGATGTTCTTCGGTCCGGAAAGCGCGGCGACGACAGGAACGTCCAAACAAGACATTACGATTAAATACCGCATTCGTACGAAAACAAATGAACAATTGCGCCAAGATTTCTTTACAAAATATGTGCCGCGCATTTTGGCGCTTGGACTGAAACTTCCAGATGAAACGATGCATTTTGATGAAAAGCAAGGAAATTGGATTTACAAACAGCCGGATTGGAACAAGTTTAAAGAAATCATCCGCAACAACGGACCAAAATCAAAAGAGCGGCTTCGCCTTCGCGAATTGGCTTACTACCATAACGCTTGGGTTCGCGAAGCGTTAAGCAGCCAATCAGCAGCAGTGTGAAAAGTGGGGGAATTGAGAATGAGTAATGGCGCAAAAGGATTTTATCAAGTGTTTGAGGTATTTAGCAGGAAAAATGATATGGCACCGCTCCAGCATCAATTCAGCCTGCTTGCTCCAAACCATGAAATCGCGCTGGTGATGGCGCAGGAAAATTTCATGCGGCGTGAGCCGGTGTCTGATATATGGGTCGTGAAACGCTCCGATATCCGCATGATGACGGAGGATGAAAAAGCATCGTTGCAGCGGCTCGATAATAAAGATTATCGTACTACAAAAGGGTATGGATACTTGAAAAAGAAATGGCGTCAATACGAACAGCAAATGCTCGATGAAAAAGAGATTCTTTCGTGGAAGGGCGAGATCAGGCGATGAAAATCACGAAACCAGAGGAACTTCATCAACATCCCGAATATAAAGAAGCGCTTGTCGAGCTGTTGTTCCAGCTCGCGGATGATGATTTTATCCTTGCTTACCGCGGCTCAGAATGGCTCGGACTTGCGCCGCATATCGAAGAGGATATTGCGTTTTCGTCGATCAATCAAGATATGATGGGGCATGCGGCCATGTATTATCAGCTGCTTGAGGACATCGGCGTCGGGAAAGCGGATGAGCTGGCGCACGCCCGCCCGTCCTCTGCAAGGCGCAACGCGGTGTTATTGGAAGAAGTGAACGGCCCCGGCCATTATTTGCACGAGCCTCGCTATGACTGGGCGTTCACCGTTGTCCGCCACTACTTTTACACGCAGGCAAAAAAAGTGCGCATCGATTCGCTGAAGCAAAGCTCATACGAACCGCTTGCCCACGTTGCGGTCAAAATCAATATGGAGCTGTATTACCATCTCCTGCATTGGCAAACATGGTTTATTCAACTTACGAATGCGCCTGGAGAGGCGCGCGAACGGATGAAAAATGCGGTAGCGAAAGTATTGGACGATTTTGGCGGCGTGCTGACGCTCGGGCCGAAAGGAGAACAAATGGCGGAATTCGGGCTGATTGACAGCGAAGCCGTGCTGACGCAGCGCTTCGTGCAGGTGATGGAACCGATTTTTGCTAAGGTGAATCTCGAGCTGCCAAGCGAGTTTGCCATGAAGCGCGGCAACGGCCGCAACGGAGAGCATACCGCCGATTTAGATGAAGCGCTCGCGACGCTTTCAGAAGTATATCGCCTCGATCCACAAGCCGCTTGGTAGTTTGCAAGTTTGTGAGAAAGAAGTGATCACAATGGTATCTCATTTGACGATCGAAACGATTTTTCAAGCACTCGATGCCGTGAAAGATCCGGAAATCGATTCGGTCAGCGTCATTGATTTAGGGATGGTCGAAGACGTGCAGCTGCAGCATGGTGAAGTGACCGTCAAGCTGCTTCCGACGTTTATCGGCTGTCCCGCCCTCGATATCATCCGGCAGCGTGTCGAACAGACATTGCTAAAAATAGAAGGAATTCAACGTGTGACGGTTGAATTCATCCATCATCCACCATGGACGTCTGATCGCATCACGGAAAGAGGAAGAGAAAAATTAAAAGAGTTTGGCATCGCGCCGCCGCCGCGGCAAATCGGCCCAAACGGCGAGTGGCATGTCGAATGCCCGTATTGCGGGTCCGCCTTGACGGTGATGGAAAACTTATTCGGTCCGACCGCCTGCCGCAGCATTTTTTACTGCAAGCAGTGCAAAAATCCATTCGAAACAATGAAACCGGTTTCAACATGGATGTGAAAAATTTAAATAGAAAAGGAGAAGAGAACGATGGTAAAAATGATTGCCCTTTATAAACAGCCGAAAGATAAGGAAAAATTTGATGAGCATTATTTTCAGACGCATGTGCCGATTACGGCGAAAATTCCAGGGCTTCGCAACATGAAAGTGACGAAAATTACCGGCACGCCGATGGGAGGAGAGAGCGAATATTACTTATTATGCGAAATGTACTATGACAGCTATGAGGCGTTCAAGGAAGCGATGAAGACGAGCGAAGCGAAAGCGTCCGCCAAAGACTTAATGTCCTTTGCCGGCGATCTCGTCACATTGATGGTTGGCGAGGAAGTGGAAAATGACTGAGTTTGCCTATATCCGCACGCGTGTCGAAGGGGAAATTGCCGTTGTCGAGCTTTACCGTCCCGATGTATTGAACGCATTAAACCGGCAGATGGTGACCGAAATTGTTTCCGCGCTCGAGGCGTATGACCGCAATGACGAGGTGCGCGTCATTGTCCTTACGGGAAGCGGGCGCGCATTCGCCGCCGGAGCGGACATTGATGAGATGGCAGGCGACGATCCGATCAAGCTCGAATTATTGAATCAATTTGCTGAATGGGACCGCCTCTCTCTCATTAAAAAGCCGATGATTGCCGCCGTCAACGGGTTTGCGTTAGGGGGAGGATTTGAGCTGGCCCTCAGCTGCGATTTGATTGTTGCCGCAGAGACGGCGGAATTCGGCTTTCCGGAAGTCAACATCGGCGTGATGCCGGGCGCGGGCGGAACGCAACGCCTGACGAAACTCATCGGCAAAACGAAAGCGCTCGAGTGGCTGTGGACCGGAGAGCGCATGTCGGCAAAGGAAGCGCACGCGCTAGGGATTGTCAATCGCGTCGTTGCCCCTGAGTTATTGCTTGAAGAAACGATGCGGTTGGCGCGAAAATTGGCCGCCAAACCTCCTTTATCGCTTCGCCTTATTAAGGAAGCCGTGAATAAGGCGGTCGATTACCCTCTATACGAGGGCATGCAGTTTGAGCGGAAAAATTTCTATCTTCTTTTTGCTTCCGAAGACCAAAAAGAAGGCATGGCGGCGTTTATCGAAAAGCGGAAGCCGCGTTTTCAAGGAAGATAAGGAGAGATGGCAATGTATGAAACGATCCGCTATGAAGTGCAAAACAACGTCGCATGGCTGACGTTAAACCGCCCCGATAAGTTGAACGCGTTTACCGAGCAGATGAATAAAGAAATCACAAATGCCCTGAAACAAGCGGCAAAGGACGACAAAGTCCGCTGCCTCGTCATCACCGGCGCGGGGCGGGCGTTTTGTTCGGGGGAAGATCTCGGCGGCGTGACGGAAGAAATGAACCACGGCGAAGTGCTAAGAACGCGGTATGCGCCGATGATGAAAGCGCTCTACTATTTAGAAAAACCGGTTATTGCGGCGGTCAATGGCGTTGCCGCGGGCGCGGGAATGAGCTTGGCGCTTGCCTGCGATTTTCGGCTCGTTTCCGAGAAAGCAAGCTTTGTCGAAGCGTTTATTCATGTTGGCCTTATTCCTGATGCAGGAAATTTATATTATTTGCCGCGTCTCATCGGCCACGCTAAAGCGCTTGAGTTAGCCATTTTGGGCGAAAAAATTTCCGCGCAAAAGGCGGCCGAGCTCGGGCTGGCGACCGCAGTCGTTTCGGAGGCAGCATGGGAAGAAGAGGTGCAGCGCTTCGCCGAGCGGCTGGCCGCCATGCCGACGAAAGCGATCGGTTTGATCAAACGTTTGTTGCGCGAGAGCTGGCATTGTAACTTTGAAGAGTATTTAGAAAAAGAAGCATACGGCCAGCGCATTGCCGGGCTGACCGAAGACCATCGCGAAGGCATTCGCGCTTTCTTCGAAAAACGTAAAGCCGTCTTTCAAGGAAAATAAGGAAGAAGGAGTGGGAGGAAAATGGCAACGGTAAAAGAATCCAAAATGGAAACACTTGCAACGAAACGGGATATGTATCATCTCATTATTAACGGAGAGCGCGTTGAAAGCGCTTCAGGCGAAACGTTCGTCACCTACAACCCAGCAACAGGCGAGCCGGTCGCAAAAGTAGCGAAAGGAACGAAAGAAGACGCGGAACGCGCGATCCAAGCGGCGCGCCAAGCGTTTGACCATGGCAAATGGCGCCACTTCCCTGTGCAAAAGCGGGCGCGGGTGTTAAATAAAATCGCTTCGATTATGCGCGCCCGTTTCAACGAATTAGTAGAATTAGAGATTTTAGATACGGGAAAAGCGCTGTCTGCCGCCCAAGGACAAGTGATGCAGGCAATTGAAGATTTTGAGTTTTTTGCGAGCGCCATTATCGGCCATCGCGGTACCGTTAACAACATGCCGGGTTCGTTCCATAACTTTACGGAAAAAGAGCCGGTCGGGGTGTGCGCGCAAATTATACCGTGGAACTACCCGCTTATGATGGCGGCGTGGAAAATCGCGCCGGCGATTGCGGCAGGCTGCTCCGTCGTCGTCAAACCGGCTTCGCTGACGCCGCTCACCTGCATTGTACTGGCGGAAATTTGTCATGAAGCCGGCGTTCCGGAAGGCGTCGTCAACGTCGTTACCGGATCAGGCTCGGAAGTCGGCAATTATTTAGTGGAACACCCGCTTGTCGATAAAGTGGCGTTTACCGGTTCGACGCCGGTCGGGAAGGATATTATGGAAAAAGCGTCGAAAACATTAAAACGAGTCACCTTGGAGCTTGGCGGCAAATCGCCAAACATCATTTTCGAAGATGCGGATATCGACGCGGCCGTTGCCGGCTCGTTATTCGGAATTTTCTATAACAGCGGCCAATCATGTGAAGCGCGCTCCCGCTTATATGTACACGAAAGCATTTATGATCAATTTATGGAAAAATTTGTGGAAAAGACGAAAAAATTAAAGCTCGGCAATCCGTTTGATCAAGATACCCATGTCGGCGCCATTATTAGCCGTGAGCAATTGGAAGTGATTGACGGCTATGTCAAGTCGGCAATCGCAGACGGCGCCACGGTCGTAGCGGGCGGAAAGGAAGCGAAAGTGGAAGGATTTGAAAACGGATTCTGGTATGAGCCGACGATTATTACGAATGTCAACCATGAAATGAAAGCGGTCAGGGAGGAAATTTTCGGTCCGGTTGTCGTCGTGATGAAATTTAGCGATGAGAAAGAAGCGATCCAGCTTGCTAATGACAGCGACTATGGACTCGCCTCCGCCATTTGGACGAAAGACCATGGCCGCGCTATTCGCGTCGCCAAACAAATTCAAGCCGGCATCGTCATGATCAATAGCCCGTTCTCCGCGTTTCCGGGCACGCCGTTTGGCGGATATAAACAGTCCGGCTTCGGCCGTGAGCTGTGCATCGAAGCGCTTGATTTGTATACGGAGACGAAAAGCATTCTTTCTTACTACGGAAGCCGTCCGCTCAACCCGTTTGGCGTATAAACAAAAAAATATGGCAGCAAAGCACTCTATCCGGCAGGGTGGGGTGCTTCTTTTCCATTGTCCAACATACATATCGAACGATGAAGGAGGGGTTTTTTTGATTCACCGTATTGTTGTCATTGGATCTGGCGTCATGGGGAGAGGAATTGCCTATGTCAGTGCCGTCGGAGGTTTTGAAACGATTCTCGTCGATGTGAAGGAAGAACAGCTAGAAAGCGCGAAACAAGAAATAACCGCGATTTTTGTGCAAGCCGTCTCCCGCGGCAAATTGAAGGAAGCCGAGCGGCAGGAAGCGGAAGCGCGCCTGCGTTATTCCTTGGATTTAGCCGAGGCGGTGCGGGAAGCGGACTTAGTGATTGAAGCCGTCCCGGAAAAATTAGAGGTGAAAAAACAAGTATTTGAAACGATCGACAAGCATGCGCCGGCGTCTTGCTATTTTGCGACGAACACATCGACGATGAGCCCGACGGAAATCGGTTCGTTTACGAAGCGGCCGGAAAAAGTGATCGCGATGCACTTTTTCAATCCGGTCCACAAAATGAAGCTCGTCGAAATCATCCGCGGCTTAGAAACGAGCGATGATACCGTCAACGTTATTCAGCACGTCGCGGAAAAAATGGGCAAAGAAACGGTCGTCGTGAACGAGTTTCCGGGATTTGTGACAAGCCGCATCAGCGCGTTAATCGGCAACGAAGCGTTTTACATGCTTCAAGAAGGAGTCGGAACGCCGGAACAGATTGACAAGGCGATTAAACTTGGCCTCAACTTTCCGATGGGTCCGTTTGAGCTCGCCGATTTAGTCGGGCTGGATACAAGGCTGAACAACTTAAAATACTTGCATGAAAAGCTGGGAGAAAAATACCGCCCTGCTCCGCTCCTCGAGCAATACGTGAAAGCGGGACGGCTTGGCCGCAAAACGGGAAAAGGGGTATATGATTACACCAAACAAGAAAACAAGGGGGACGAATCATGTTAAGAGAAGTCGTGATTGTCGATGCGGTGCGCACGCCAATCGGGAGATATAAAGGAGCGCTCAAAGACGTCCGTCCTGATGATTTGGCGGCGACGGTCATCCGCGCGCTCGTGGAGCGCAATCCGAGTCTTCCGGTCGAACAAATTGAAGATGTGGTGTTTGGCAACGCCAATCAGGCGGGGGAAGATAACCGTAACGTCGCACGCATGGCAGCGCTTTTGGCGGGCTTGCCGATCGAAGTGGCGGGAACGACAGTAAACCGCCTGTGCGGCTCGGGGCTCGATGCCGTCAATTACGCGGCGCGTGCGATTATGACAGGAGAGGCGGAAATCATGATTGCCGGCGGAACGGAAAGCATGACGCGCGCGCCGTTTGTCATGGCAAAGCCAAGCTCCGATTTTCCGCGCGGGAATATCGAAATGTTTGATACGACGATTGGCTGGCGTTTTATCAATCCAAAAATGGAGGAAATGTACGGCACCGACAGCATGCCGCAGACGGCGGAAAATGTCGCGAAACGGTTCGGCATCACTCGGGAGGAGCAGGATGAATTTGCTTACGAGAGCCAAATGAAAGCGAAAAAAGCTATCGAAACGAACCGTTTTGCCGATGAATTAGTGCCGGTCGTCTACCATGACCGAAAAGGCAATCTCGTCGTCGTCGACAAAGATGAACATCCGCGTCCGGATACGACGCTCGAAAAGCTGGCCAAACTGCCGCCGCTGTTTGAAAACGGCACGGTGACAGCGGGAAACGCTTCCGGCGTCAACGACGGGGCAGCGGCGCTGCTTTTGATGAGCGCGGAAAAAGCAAAAGAGCTTGGGATGAAACCGCTCGCTAAATACGTCACGTCCGCCGTGGCGGGCGTAGAGCCGGCCGTGATGGGAATCGGTCCGGTCTTCGCGACGAGAAAAGCGCTTCGCCGCGCCGGCCTGGCGATCGATGACATCGGCCTCATCGAATTGAACGAAGCGTTTGCCTCACAATCGATCGAATGCATCCGCCAGCTGGAATTAGACCGCGCGAAAGTCAATGTCAACGGCGGCGCGATCGCCCTTGGGCATCCGCTTGGTGCCAGCGGCGCCCGCATTTTGACGACGCTTATTTATGAAATGAAAAAACGAGGCGTGAAATACGGCCTGGCGACGATGTGCATCGGCGTCGGACAAGGAATTGCCACGATCGTGGAAAATACGGAGGAGTAAAGAGGGGAACGGTATGGAAGTGACGATGGCCAACGTGCTTTGCGAAAAACGGCCGCCGCAATTTACCGGGGAGTGACCCGCCTAGCGGGCCTCCTTTTTTGTTTCACGCTTTTTATCCGTTCGTCTTGTCAACGTTATAAAAATTTGTTACGATTATGTCTTGAAAACAAGATAAAGGGTGTCGACCATGAGCATGAATACGCGATCAATGATTTTTACGATTTACGGCGACTACATCCGCCATTATGGCAATGAAATTTGGATCGGTAGCTTAATCCGGCTGCTGAAAGAGTTTGGCCATAACGACCAAGCGGTGCGCGCGGCGATTTCGCGCATGAGCAAACAAGGATGGGTCAAAGCGGAAAAACGCGGCAATAAAAGCTACTATTCGCTCACCGAACGTGGAGTAAAGCGGATGGAAGAAGCGGCAAAACGCATTTATAAAATCCGCCCCGAAAAATGGGACGGCAAGTGGCGCATTTTAGTGTATACGATTCCAGAAGAAAAGCGGAGCGTGCGCGACGAATTGCGCAAAGAGCTCGTGTGGAGCGGATTTGGCACGATCTCAAACAGCTGCTGGATTTCGCCGAACAACTTGGAAAAGCAAGTGTACGACCTGATCGATAAATATGAGATTGAACCGTACGTCGATTTTTTTATTGCCCAATATGACGGGCCGCATACGAACAAACTATTAGTCGAGAAATGCTGGAATTTAGAAGAAATCAATAAAAAATATGAGGAGTTTATTTCCGTCTACAGCCAAAAATACATTATCGACAAACATAAAATCCAGCGCGGAGAAATGTCCGACGCCGAATGTTTTGTCGAGCGCACGAAGCTCGTGCATGAGTACCGCAAGTTTCTCTTTATCGATCCGGGCCTGCCGGAGGAGCTGCTGCCGAACGAATGGATGGGCAGCCATGCCGCGGCGCTGTTCAGCGACTATTACAAGGAATTGGCAATGCCGGCGAGCCGCTTTTTTGAGTCAGTGTTTATGGACGGAAATGAACTTGAGAAAAAAGATGAAGAGTATAATGTGTACGACCATCCTTTTATTGTGGAGTAATGCTTTTCTGCAAAAAAGCGGAAACGCGCTGCCTTGAAAAAGCAGCGCGTTTTCTTTCATTTGTTGTGGCTCGCTAGCAATTGACGGTACTCTTTTCCTTTTTGTACATACGTGTCAATGGATAGTTGAATCAATGCCAAGTCTTTCTCCGTAATTTCGCGCACGACTTTGCCCGGAGACCCGACAACTAGCGAGCGCGGCGGAATTTTTTTGCCGGAAGGAATGAGCGTGTTGGCGCCGATGATGCATTCTTCGCCGATTTCCGCCCCGTCTAAAATCGTCGATCCCATGCCGATAATCGACCGTTTCCGAATCGTGCAGCCGTGCAAAATCACATTATGCCCGACCGTCACTTCATCTTCGACAACAAGCGGCGACCCTTCGTATAAATGGCAAGTCGAGTTGTCTTGAATGCTGCAGCGCGCGCCAATGATAATCGGCGCTTCGTCCCCCCGCAAGACCGCGTTAAACCAAATCGTTGATTCTTTGCCAATCGTGACGTCCCCAATAATATGCGCTCCTGGGGCGATAAATACGGTTTCATCTACTTTTGGCATTTTGCCGTTGTATGGATAAAGCATTCCCATCCTCCTCAAAGTATGATAAGGTTATGATAAGTATAACACAATTTTAACGGGGTGGGAATTTTATGAATGATGTTTGTCGACTTTTACAAATTCGTTATCCGATCATTCAAGGGGGAATGGGAAACATCAGCAACGCAAAGCTAACCAGCGCCGTGTCGGAGGCAGGCGGGCTGGGGACGGTCGGCGTCGGCACGATGCCGCCTGACGAAGTGGAAGAAATCATTGTTGAAACGAAGCGGCGCACCAACCGCCCGTTTGCCGTCAACATTCCGCTTCAAGTCACGCCATATTTGGAAGAAATGGTGTCGCTCGTGTTGAAACATCGCGTTCCGGTCGTCTCGCTGTCGGCGGGAAATCCGGCGCCATGGATTCCCCGCTTTGCCGCACAAGGAATAAAAGTCATTGTCGTCACCGCATCGGTCAAGCAGGCGAAAAAAGCGGAAGCGGCAGGAGCGGACATCATCGTCGCCGAAGGGTATGAAGCAGCCGGCATCAACTCTTCGCTGGAACTGACGACCATGACATTGATTCCGCAAATCGCCAGCGCGGTGAACATTCCTGTCGTCGCAGCCGGCGGAATCGGCGACGGAAGGGGGCTGCTTGCCGCCCTTGCTCTCGGCGCGCAAGGGGTGCAGTTAGGAACGCGCTTGATTGCGACGAAGGACGCTCCGTTTCATGAAGCGTACAAACAGCTGATTACGAATGCCGAGGACAATGAAACGGTGATTGTCGGCCGCACGGTCGGACGTGTGCGGCGCATCATGCGCACGCCGTACGCCGAGAAATTACTTGAATTAGAAAAACAAGGAATGCCGCCGGAACAGTTTCAAGAATATACGTCGGAAGACCGCCATCGCCGCGGGGCGCTTCACGGCGACTTTCACGAAGGATTTGTCAACGCCGGGCAAATTGCTGGCTTGATTGACGACGTGCCGACAGTGGCGGAACTGTTCGAGCAAATGATGGCGGAAGCGAAGCAGCAGCTCGGAAAGCTTCGCGCTATTTTAGGAGAATGAAATAAAGCATGGATCGGAGGGTGTCTGCGATAAGACACTCTTTATTTTTTTACGATTATTATTTTTTTGAAAATTATTGACTTTCTTTGTTGGTTATTGATAATATTTATTTAGTATAACGTTATTTTAACGTTATTAATATTTTTTATAATAAAAAGTTGTAATCGCTTCCAAAAAGGCTACATAACAAAAAGTATTCGTCAAACCAATTTCAAGGAAAACGAGGGGGAGTAAGGATGAAAAAAGCGGTCAAACGTCTCGCTGTGCCTGTGCTCGCAGGAATGTTAGCGCTTACAGGATGCGGAAAGGAGGAAGCGACCGGTAGCAAAGGAGATGAGAAGGAAGGCAAGACAGTGACGATCGGCGTCACGCAAATTATTCAGCATCCGTCGTTGGATGCCGCTTTTAACGGCTTTAAAAAGGCATTAGAAGACAACGGATTCAAAGAAGGGAAAAACGTTAAATACGACGTGCAAAACGCGCAAGGCGACCAAAGCAACAACCAGACGATCGCCAATAATTTTGTCGCGGAAGGTGTGGACCTCATTTTCGCCAATTCGACTCCTAGCGCGCAAAGCGCCTTGAATGCGACGAAAGACATTCCGATTGTATTTACGTCTGTCACCGATCCGGTTGGCGCCGGCTTAGTCCCGTCCATGGACCAAGCGGGGGAAAACATTACCGGCACAACGGACAGCCACCCGGACGCGATTCGCAAAACGATTCAGTTTATTGACGAACAAACGGACGCCAAAACGGTCGGCTTGATTTATAACGCCGGGGAGCAAAACTCGGTGGCGCAAGTGAAGAAAGTGAAAGAAGCGGCGAAAAACACGGACTTGAAGTTTGCCGAAGCGTCGGTGTCGACGACGGCGGAAGTGAAGCAAGCGGCGGAATCGTTGGTCGGGAAAGCGGATGTGTTTTATATCGTGACTGACAATACGGTCGTATCGGCGATCGAATCGGTCGTCAGCGTGGCAAACGAACACAAAATCCCTGTTTTTACCGGCGAACTCGATTCGTTAAAGCGCGGCTGTTTTGCGGCATATGGATTTGACTATTATGACATCGGCTATCAGGCGGGGAAAATGGCGGCAGCGATTTTAAAGGGCGAGAAAAAGCCATCGGAACTAAAGCCGGAATATCCGGACAAACTGAAGCTCGTCATTAACAAAACAGCGGCGGAAAAACAAGGGGTAAAACTGAAACCAGAGTGGGATAAGATGGCGGAGTATATCGAATAACCGAAGAAAGGATGAAGACCGTTGCTCACGTCGATGATCGGTGCGGTGGAAGCGGGAATTATTTACGCGATTATGGCGCTTGGCGTGTATTTGTCATTTCGCATTTTAGATTTTCCGGATTTAACGGTCGACGGCAGTTTCGTCACCGGAGCGGCCGTAGCGGCAACGCTCATTGTCAGCGGCGTTAATCCGTTTGTGGCGACAATCTTGGCTCTTATTGTCGGCTTTCTTGCCGGCTGCATTACCGGGCTGCTCCATACGGCGGGAAAAATTAACGCGCTTTTGTCGGGAATTTTAATGATGATCGCCTTATATTCGATCAATCTTCGCATCATGGGACGCTCTAACGTTCCGCTTCTCAATCAAAAAACGATTTTTACGACCATTCAGGAATGGGGGGTGAAGGCGGGGCTTGACCCTGCCGCGGCGAAAACGTGGGGGGTTTTCCTCTCGATGGCGCTGCTTACGCTGCTATTCAAATGGTTTACGGATTGGTTTTTGCAGACGGAAATCGGTCTTGCGATCCGCGCTACCGGCGACAATCCGCGCATGATTCGCAGCTTGTCGGCCAATACAAATTTATTAATTATCATTGGCCTCGGCCTTTCCAACGCGATGGTCGCCTTTTCCGGGGCGCTGATCGCCCAGTACGGTTCGTTCGCCGATGTCGGCATGGGAATTGGCATGATTATTATTGGGCTCGCTTCTGTCATTATCGGCGAGGCGGTGTTTGGCACCAAAACGATTGCCAGAACAACGCTTGCGGTAATCGGCGGCTCGATTATTTACCGCATTGTCGTCAGCTTGGCGCTGCAGGCGCAGTTTTTAGAAACCGGTGATGTCAAATTGATTACCGCCTGCATCGTGATCATCGCGCTCGTTGCGCCACAAATCGTCCGCCAGCGCCAGGAGAAAAAGAGAAAAGAACAGCGGCGGCAGGAGCGGGCGCAGCTTGTCGCCGTTTCCGCAGGCGGAAAGGGGGAGAGCGATGTTACGGTTAAATCGGATTTATAAAGTGTTTAACGAAGGGACACCCGATGAAAAAATTGCCCTGCAGCATGTGAATTTGACGTTAAAAAAAGGCGATTTTGTCACGATTATCGGCAGCAACGGCGCCGGCAAGTCGACGCTTATGAACTTGATTTCCGGCGTGCTATTTCCCGATGAAGGGACGATTTACATCAACGGCCAAGACGTCACGTCCATGCCGGAATACGTCCGCTCCCGTTATATCGGACGCGTCTTTCAAGACCCAATGGCCGGAACGGCGCCAAGCATGACGATTGAAGAAAATTTGGCGATGGCGTACGCCCGTAGCCAAAAGCGCACTCTAAGACGCGGGGTGACGAAAAAACGGCGCGATTATTTCCGAGAAATATTATCGACGCTTCACCTTGGGTTGGAAAATCGCCTGCAGGCGAAAGTCGGCCTGCTTTCCGGCGGGGAGCGGCAGGCGCTGTCATTGCTCATGGCGACGTTTACCGAACCAGCGATTTTGCTTTTAGATGAGCATACCGCCGCGCTCGACCCGGCGCGGGCGGAGCTGATTACGAATTTAACGAAAGAAATTGTCAAGAAGCACGGCTTGACGACATTGATGGTCACCCATAATATGCAGCAGGCGATCGATTTAGGAAACCGTCTCATTATGATGGACAAAGGACAAATCATTCTCGAAGTTGACGAAAACGAAAAGAAAGGATTGACTGTCGAGAAGCTGCTGGCGGAATTCCAGCGCATCCGCGGTGAGCAGCTCGCAAGCGACCGCGCGGTGTTAAGCTAAAATAAGCGATTAGGAAGCTTCTCTCTTTTTTTGATATAAAACAATTTAATATATAACGTTTTAAAAACGTATATATAATTTATAGAAATAGAAATGATCGTTTTAATCGATTTTCCGCATTCGTCTTTGCCCACATCAGGGAGAAAATCCTTTTTCCCGCCGTTAGCAACAAACCGGTTTAGGGAGGAATAACGATGAGTACCGTCATCAGACAAACGAGCCAGGTGGATATATTTACGCAAATGCGTGAGCATGAGCAAGTAGTGTTTTGCAATGATGAGCAAACAGGATTAAAAGCGATTATTGCCATTCATAATACGACGCTCGGCCCGGCGCTTGGCGGATGCCGCATGTATCCGTACGCGACCGTCGAGGACGCTTTGTTCGACGTGCTTCGTTTATCGAAAGGAATGACGTATAAATGTTTGGCGGCCGATGTCGATTTTGGCGGAGGCAAAGCGGTCATTATCGGCGATCCCCACAAAGACAAAACGCCGGAATTGTTTCGCGCCTTCGGCCAGTTTGTCGAATCGTTAAACGGCCGCTTCTATACGGGAACCGATATGGGAACAACGCCGGACGATTTCGTTCACGCGTTAAAAGAAACGAATTGCATCGTCGGCGTTCCCGAAGCATACGGCGGCAGCGGCGATTCCTCGGTGCCAACGGCCTTAGGCGTCATTTACGGCATTCAAGCGACGAACAAAGTCATTTGGGGCAGTGATGCTCTGTACGGAAAAACATACGCGATTCAAGGGTTAGGCAAAGTAGGCAAGAAAGTCGCCTTGCAGCTGTTGGAAGAAGGGGCGGATTTATACGTTTGCGACATTAATGAAGCGGCGGTCGAAGAAGTGGTGGCGTATGGCAAAAAACTTGGCGCGAGCGTGAAAGCAGTGCAAGGGCCGGAAATTTACAGCACCGATGCCGATGTGTTTGTTCCATGCGCCTTTGGCAACGTCGTGAACGATGACACGATCCATCTATTCAAAGTAAAGGCGATCGTCGGCTCGGCGAACAACCAGCTTCTCGACGTGCGCCACGGGCAGCTTTTAAAGGAGAGAGGAATCGTATACGCACCTGATTATATTGTGAATGCCGGCGGGCTGATTCAAGTAGCTGACGAGCTTTACGGGCCGAATAAAGAGAGAGTGCTTGAGAAAACGAAAACGATTTATTCGACGCTTCTTCATATTTACGCCCAAGCCGAAGCCAAGCATATCACCACGGTTGAAGCGGCCAACCGCTTTTGCGAGGAACGGCTGCGGCAACGAAGCCGCCGTAATAACTTTTTTACCCATCATAAGCGGCCGAAATGGGATATTCGCCGCTAACAACAAGGAGGGGGATTCGATGGAACGGCAATTCCCAATCAGGCAAATCATGGATGAACAAGGGCGGATCGTAGAGCCCGAGTATCGGGAGCAAATAACGAAAGAACTCGTAATGGCGATGTACCGCCATCTCATCCGGACAAGAACGTTTGACCGCAAATGCGTCAGCTTGCAGCGGCAAGGGCGGATCGGCACGTACGTTCCGTTTGAAGGGCAGGAGGCGTGCCAAGTCGGCAGCGCCCTCGCTTTAGAGGATGGCGATTGGATGTTTCCGACGTATCGCGACCACGGGGCGATGATGACGTTTGGCCGCACATTGACACAGACGCTTTTGTATTGGAAAGGGCGGACGGAAGGATGCATCCCGCCGCAAGGGAAAAAAATCGTGCCGCCGTACGTTCCGATCGCGACGCAGCTGCCGCAAGCTGCCGGAGCGGCATACGCGGAAAAACGGAAAGGAACAAAAAATGCGGTGATCGTTTATTTTGGAGACGGTGCGACATCGGAAGGCGATTTTCATGAGGGGTTGAATTTTGCAAGCGTTTTCAACGTGCCGGTCGTCTTTTTCAATCAAAACAATCAATATGCGATTTCCGTGCCGATCACCCGGCAAATGAAGTCAAAAACGATCGCGCAAAAAGCGCTCGCCTATGACATTCCTGGCATTCGCATCGACGGAAACGATATTTTCGCCGTCTATTTTTACACCAAACAAGCGTTGGAACGGGCGCGAAACGGGGAAGGGCCGACGCTGATCGAAGCGGTCACCTGGCGCTACGGCGCCCATACGACTTCCGATGATCCATCGAAGTATCGCGATCAGGAAGAAAGCAAACGGAGACGGGAAACGACCGATCCGATCATGCGGCTCGAGCGTTTTATGCGGCAAGAAGGCTTTTGGGATGAAAATTGGGCCATCGATGTACAAGAAGGGGTAAATGCGGAAGTGGAGCAGGCGGTGGCGGAAATGGAGCGCTATCCGAACGCCAATCCGGAAGATATATTTGATTATGTGTTTGCTGAGCCGACGTGGACGATTGCCGAGCAAAAACAAGCGTATATGGAGTGGAAACGGGGGATGGAAGGATGACAACAGCGGTGAATACAAAAACGTTGACGCTCGTGCAGGCGGTAAACGACGCGTTGCGCACAATGTTAAAAGAACGCGACGACGTCATTTTGCTTGGGGAGGATATCGGGAAAAACGGCGGGGTGTTCCGCGCGACCGAGGGCTTGCAGGCGGAGTTTGGCGAGGACCGGGTCATCGATACGCCGCTTAGCGAAGCAGGGTTTACCGGAGCGGCGATCGGGATGGCGCTAAACGGCTTTCGTCCGGTCGTCGAGATTCAATTTTTAGGATTTATTTATCCGGCGTACGAGCAAATTATGACCCATGCGGCGCGGATGCGGGCGCGGACGATGGGGCATTTCACCGTCCCGTTGGTGATTCGTGCCCCGTACGGCGCGGGGGTGCGCGCTCCGGAAATCCATTCCGATAGCACGGAGGCATTATTTACCCATATGCCCGGCATGAAAGTCGTCTGCCCCGCCTCGCCATATGACGCGAAAGGACTGCTGATTGCCGCGATTGAAGATCCGGACCCGGTGCTGTTTTTGGAGCCGATGCGCAGCTACCGCGCGTTTCGCGAAGAAGTGCCGGAAGGAAAATATACGTTGGAAATCGGCAAAGCGAAAAAACTGCGCGAAGGCGACGACGTGACCGTGATCGCCTGGGGGGCGATGGTGCCGGTGGCGATGAAAGCGGCGGAAAGCGCCGCGGAAAAAGGGATTCACGCCGATGTGATCGACTTGCGCACGCTCTATCCGCTCGATAAAGACATGATCGCCGCGTCGGTGCAAAAAACGGGACGAACGGTGATTGTCCAGGAAGCGCACGCCACCGGAGGACTTGCAAGCGATATTGTCGCGCTGATTAACGATACATCGTTTTTGTACCAAAAAGCGCTTGTGGCGCGCGTCACTGGATTCGATGTCCCGGTGCCGTTTTTTGCCTACGAAGACGATTATTTGCCGACGCCGGCACGCGTCTTGCACGCGATTGAAAAAACAGTCAACTTCTAGCGGAAGGGGTAGAAACGATGGAAGTAAAGCTTCACGATATCGGCGAAGGGATGACGGAAGCGGTTGTATTAACGTATCTCGTGCAAAAAGGCGACTATGTCAAGGCCGATCAGCCGCTGGTCGAAGTCCAAACAGATAAAATGGTGGCGGAAATTCCCGCTCCGGCGGAAGGAATTGTGCAAGACATTCTTGTCCGCGAAGGGGAAACGATAGCGGTCGGCACGACGATTTTGACGCTGCAGACAAGCGCAGCGGTGAAGCCCAATCCCGCTTCTTCCTCCAATGCAGGGGAATCTTTCCGGTTGCCAAGCGCCAACGAGGAAACAGGCGGTTCCGTCCTGACGAAAAATATCCGCCGCGTGCTTGCCACGCCGTATACGCGCAAGATCGCCCGCGAACATGGCGTCGATTTGGAACAAATTGCAGGCACTGGTCCAGGCGGGCGCATTACGGATGAAGATGTATACCGCTTTATTGAGGCAAAGCAAACAAAAAGTGCAAGCAGCGCGCCGGTTGCCGAAGCGGCGCCGAAAAAAGAAAATTCGTCCGCGTCCGCTACATCGGTCCTTCCGTTCCGCGGCCGCCGCAAACAAATCGCGAAAAAAATGGCGCAGTCGCTTTATACGATTCCGCATTGCACCCATTTTGAAGAAGTCGATGTCACGGAGCTCATTCGTTTCCGCGAAGAGCTGAAGCAGCATGACATTCACATTTCGGCAACGGCGTTTTTCATTAAAGCGCTGTCACTGTCATTAAAGCAGTTTCCGATTTTTAACGCGCGCCTTGACGAAGAGCGGGAAGAAATTCACTTATATGCCGAGCATCATATCGGCATTGCCGTCGACACCGAAGACGGTTTAATCGTACCGGTAATTAGACATGTTGAAAGAAAATCGCTGCGGGAAATTCACGAAGAGGCGAAACAGCTTACGAAACGGGCGCAGGAAAACAAGCTGTCCGTTTCTGAAATCACGGGAAGCACCTTTACCATCAGCAACGTCGGCCCGCTTGGCGGAAGCATCGGTGCGACGCCGATCATCAACTATCCGGAAGTGGCGCTGATGGCGTTTCATAAAACGAAAAAACGGCCGATGGTGATGGAAAACGACGAGATCGCCGTCCGTTCGATGATGAACATCTCGATGTCGTTTGACCACCGTGTGGCTGACGGAGCGACAGCGGTCGCGTTTACGAACTATTTTGTGAGACTCATTGAAAATCCGAAACGAATGCTTATGGAGTTGGTGTAAATGGTCGTTGGAGAATT
This sequence comes from Parageobacillus sp. NEAU-HV-2, assembly GCF_059115485.1. Taxonomy (NCBI): domain Bacteria; kingdom Bacillati; phylum Bacillota; class Bacilli; order Caryophanales; family Anoxybacillaceae; genus Parageobacillus; species Parageobacillus sp. NEAU-HV-2. The sequence continues at coordinate 14,113 of NZ_JBXUJJ010000012.1, read as the reverse complement.
GGCACAGGAACGGGATGTCGTCATTATCGGCGGCGGGCCGGGCGGATATAGCGCCGCGATCCGCGCCGCCCAGCTCGGGTTGTCGGTCACATTGATAGAAGAAGGGGAACTTGGCGGCGTCTGTTTAAACAAAGGATGCATTCCGTCGAAAGTATTTGCCCATGCGGCGCAAAAGATGGCAGACATCCCGCATCTAAAAGACATCGGAATAGATTTAGAGAATACTGGCTTCCAACTTGGCAAGCTGCAAAACTATAAAGCGAAAATCGTCACTCAGCTCCGCCAGGGCGTCGAAGCGCTTTGCAAGGCCAATCGCATCGAGGTCCTTCGCGGCCATGCCTCGTTTTTGGCGGAAGACCGCATCGGCGTTGAAGCGGGCGATGCGTTTGAAGTCTACCGTTTCCGCCATGCGATCATCGCCGTCGGCGCGTCGCACGTTTCGCCGCCGTCCGTTTCCGTTGACCATGAACGGATATTAAACGTCGATTCCATCTATAGTTTAGAAACATTGCCCGGCCATTTGCTTGTATATGGGAACGACTATATCGCGCTCGAAGCAGCAATGAGCTTCCACGCGTTTGGTTCGCAAGTGTCGGTCATCAGCGATGACGGTACGTTTGGCTTGGACGGCACCATTGTGAAAGAACTACAGCGCATATGGAAAAAACGAAAAATCAAACTTTATACACGATGCCAGATCGAACGGGCCGAATCCTCCCTCGACTGCGTTGCGGTCACGATCCGGACAGCAGAAGGAGAAACGGCCACCCTTGAAGGCACTCATTTATTTGTTTCGTGCGAGAAAAAAGCCAATACCAATGGATTAGGCATCGAGCGGCTTGGCATGAAAACGGATGAAAACGGGTTTATCCAGGTCAACCGTCAGGCGCAAACGTCCCTTTCCCATATTTATGCCGTTGGCGATGTCACGGGCGCGCCGTTTTTGGCCGTCAAAGCGATCAAGCAGGGAAAAGCGGCGGCGGAAACAATCGCTGGGCAAGCGGTGGAAGTCGATCTTACCTTTCTTCCAACCGTCGTCCATTCGATTCCGCCCATCGCCAGCGCCGGCCTGACGGAAACAGAAGCGCGCCGCCAGTATGAAACGATCCGCATCGGCGAATTTCCGCTCGCCGGAAACGGATATGCAAGCATCCTCGGGCAAAAGGACGGGGTGATCAAAGTGATCAGCGACGCCGCCACCGATGTCCTTCTCGGCGTGCACATGATCGGCGCCGGGGCGGTAGAGCTGATTTCCAGCGGCGTGCTCGGCTTGGAAATGGCCGCCCGCGAAGAAGACTTCCGCTTCCCTCTCTATCCTCACCCAAGCGGAAACGAAGCGCTGCTGGAAGCGATCGAAGCGCTCCGCGCGCAGGCAATCCACCTCGCGCCGGCAAAACAAGGGAAAAAGGAAGGCCACACAAAAGGCGTTACTGCCTAGCAGCGGCACAAAAAGGATGTCTCGAAAAAAGGTTTCGGGGCATCCTTTGATTTTTACGATGAAAATAACAAAGTTCTTAAAGGGATTTACATTTGACGTTTAGATTTATTATCAAGAACAAACAGGCTTTTATACTTCTGCTACAGTTTTTTTCTGGAATGATGATGAAAGAAACTGGGTTGGTGTGAGAATAATAAAAGGACATATAAAGAAATAAAAGAAGACCCTAGACCTTCAATAGAAATTTGGAAGAGTGAAATAGTGAAATAGTGAAATATGGAAGGAAGTAACTAAATACCAAGATTAAATTTATAAACTATGTTAGTATTTGAAGAATGGCCTTCTAATGTTTCATGTTTAAAAATTTCTCTCGATATTACGAATAACAAAGTGAAATTGTAATATTATTGTAACTAACAAATATTACCAAAGGACACCTGTATAAGTAAAGTGTCCTTTTTTAGCTTTTACCAACGAGTGTTTTGTTATCCTCTTGTGACTCTCTAATTTGTTCTTGAGGTAAATCAAAAAATCTAAATTGAGACCCATAAACATATTCTTCCACAATTTCAGATGTAATCCAATAACGTCCTAATTCTTCAGCAACCTCCCCAGTGACACAACTACCACCAAATGGATCAAAAACTACATCACCAGGATCAGTTAAAAATTTAATAAAGAATGCAGGTAGTTCCTTCGGAAAACGTGCGGGATGAGGTTTTAGTTTTAATTTTCTACATGCTTCTAGGTAACGGTCCTTTGAACTTGTATTGGCGATTTCTAGAAGATTAGGAGGTATAGCTCCTCCATTATCCCGTCCCCAAACTTGTGATACATTATGTCCAGAGGGTCTAGGTCCGTGATTATAGCCATCTTTTAGAAGTTTTTTCATACTTTTCTTATAAGGTGTTAGAACATTTCTATTGTTAGCCTTAGGTCTCTCCTCTTTTGATAACCACCACACTGGGTTAACAGCATCTTTAACCCTAATCCGTTCTATATTAACCCATTGTACTGGAGTTGGCAATTTTGCAGGGTTATACCAGTAAAATTCTTGGGCAAGGTGAAACCCTGGAGAATTATCATTCTTCTTACAAAGTTCTAATAACAGTTCAAAATGATACAATGATCTTGTTGGGCTTCCCTTAATCCAAGTACCCCCAATATCAATAACGAGACTGCCAGTTGGCTTTAAAATCCTCTTAAATTCATGTGCAAAGTTGTTAATAAACCATTCAATATATTCAGATGAACTTTCGTTTCCATATCTTTTTTTTCTTATAAGAGCAAAAGGCGGGGAGGTTATAATTAAATCTATACTATTATCATCCATAACTTTTAAAAGCTCTACGGTATCACAGAGGTATGCTTGTCCGAACTTTGTTTTAAAGTAAGGTTCTATTCCCCTAATTACGATATTAGACAAGAGAAAACACCTTCCTCCCTATAAAAATTCAGCTGCAGTTATTATAACAAAAAAGATAAAGATAAATAATAAAATATACAAATTTAATTAATTATTTATGGGAAATAACAAAATTCAAAACAATTGTAAAAATGTTATTCCCTGTTTAATCTTTTTAATGGTAAAATTTAAGTGGTTTCATGTGATAAAATAACCATTTTAATTAGGTTAAGCCCCGCTCTTTACGTGGGATAAAATAACTATTTTAATTAGGTTAAACAACGCCCTTTACATAATTAAAACTATAATTTTAAGAATTATTGTTAACCAGTTTGGATTATATAGCTTTTGTTAAATTGGAGGGAGGATTTAATGGGTAGTTTATCCATAAATCAAAGATTAAAGGCACTTGAGGCAATTATGCCTAATTCATTATACATAAATGAAAATTATGCTGAATGCTTCCGAAACATGATCGCAACTTCGGAAAGTGATTGGGGACGCGGAATGCTCAATAGTGAAAAGTTTTGTTTGGTTGAATCAATTAATACTGAAGATTCCAAAACAATGGTTTCAAAAGTTGCTACATCTAATTTAGATAATTTTCTTTTAACATTATCCCTAGGCGCATACTATGTCTCTAAGAAACAATCGCATTCAGGGGATATTATTTTCTCTCTCCCTCCTTTTTCGTATTCTTTTCCATTACTTCTATCGTATCATTTAATTTTAAACCATCTTTCCTCAAATCTTATTGAAGATAAGGATAAACCTAAATTTGATAGTAATACTGGAATATTAATAGTATCTGACAATATTGAGCTTTTGTCACATACCTGGAGAACATCAGTGAATAATGTTGCTTTAAGAGACTTTGTACCAATTTTTAATTATACAGGCGGTAAATTTAAACTATTTAATTTTAATTCATCAAAAAAGAATAACTCTAATTTTGACGGTTCTTTACCATGGATTACTTTTTTTAGAGCGTTTAGGAAGAAATTACCTGAAAAATTAGAGTATAAGCCAGAAGTCATCATTTTAGATTTATTACCTCTTCTTCACAGAAATAGAGCTAAAGAAATTGTTGAATGGGCTAAAACTCAGTCTGAACACCTAATTGTAATTAAATCGTCAAATGATTTAATTACAAATGAAATATATGATTCTTTTGAAAATAAAGTTTCCCTAAATATAAATTCAATTAATATGCTTAAAGAAATTATCTCTATAGAAGATCAAACTCCAATTAATCCGATAACAGCCTCCTGGAGTATACAATCATCATTACCGTTTTTGCTAGCGGTAGATAAAAAAATTTTTAATATAAATAGACCAAACAAAATTCCTAATGAGTTAGGGCAACTACTTAATAAGTTTAATAACATTTTCGAAAAGGCAAAGTGTAAGAATGGAGAGTATCCAAAAAGTTTTTTAAATGTAAAAAATAACTTATTGAAGATGCTCTCTATATGTATTCCATTAGAATGGTACGAAAGAACAAGATGGGCAAACGGTAAAACAACTCTCTTAGAAAATATAAAATCAGCAATAAAAATCCAGCCAGTATATGAAGAAGAAAAAATGGTCTATGATTTATTAATGCCTCACCTAAAGGAAACTGTGCTATCAATATACGAATTATATAAGAAACTCAAAATCAACCCAAGAGGTGCAGCAATTATAGACGTACTTAAAAATAATATACACCGTTATAAAAAAGTACAGTTAATTGTATTAGATACCGTAGATGCTAGTGAATTACGGGTTTGGCTGAAGTCACTTCGTATCTTAAAGGAAGAGGACATTTCAAAAATTGAGATTATAACTCAAAGGGAATGGATAAAAAGTCAAACAAGTGAAATTTACTTAAGTAGTAAGTTCCCTGATCTTATAGTTTTATCTAATCCTTTACTCAAGAAATATATGGGGGGACTTTATTTTAATAAGGAAGCTCAGATAGAGATGTTAGATATTTATAATGAGACAGGATTATTTAAACATCAAATTAGTAACTTATACAATAATGAAAAAACCCTGTTTGATTTATCTATAACTTTGGCAAACTTATTTAAAGATACGTTCCATGTTCCTGATAAATTTACTGAACCAATGCCTATTGCTGATATGATTCGTATTAGAGAATTTAACATCTCCAATTATATTAAAGAAACCAAAGAAGTTGATACAAAAATGGAAAGCTCAAAAATTGAAATTTCTAGGTTATTTGATGACGAAGTATTACTAAATATTCTAGAGAACGAGGAAGATGTTTCTATTGATTCGCTTAGAGATGAATATTCAACTAATGTTATTGATACCAATGATTTTTATTTAAGAAACGAAATGAATGAGTGTATAAGGTTAATAGTCAACTCAGAAAACTCAAATAAGAGTATTTATTTACCGATAGATATGTTATTTAAGGTAAAAAAATTTAATAAAGATGAGGTTGAAAGTATCTCCCCATATGAAATAGCAACCAATGATATTTTAGTCAAGGTGAAAGAGCAGCAAAGAAAGGAACTATTTAATGAAATATTAAATCTTGCTTCAAACACATTACTAATGAAATGGATAAAAAGTAATGTTGCTGAATGGCAAAATTTAATTAAACAGTTGTGGCAGATGTTCTACACTCCCTATCAAAATAAGAAAAATATATATATAAAAATTCGAGATAGCATTAATTCTAACGGTGGCAAAGTAGAATCTTACTCAACAATAGCTAATTGGATAAATGGCGATGTTTTACTAGTAAGGAATATAGAAAATATGAAAGCTGCGGGAAGAGTTGTCGAAAACTACGAATTTGTTGAGAGAGCACAAACTATTTATAAAGCAATGAAAGAGTTATGGGGGATCCATATAAAATTAGGAAAAGCTTTAGGTAAGTTAATCGAAGAATATGCATCTGCAATAAGTGAAAATAAGTATCAAGATGAACAATGGTTAAACATAGGAAATGATATTGTTGTTTCAGTAGAAGATTTATTAAGTGCTATACAAATTTTTAAAGTAATCCAAGTTAATAAAGAAAAGATAATTAAAGTACATCCCGCTTTTACAGAGAAACCGTTGGATCCAGGCATTGAAGACAAACTAAAACAGAAGGGAATGATAATCGATGAAAACTAAAAATCATGTAACAAAGGAACAGATACTAAAGGACGAAATAACATTTGTTAACCATATGGCAAATGTTATTCGTAATGGTTTCACTGGCGAAAATTCCGAATTTGTTATTGGAGAAGAACCAAAACGGCGTTTCTACTCCGGGGTATTATTCCCAACAGAGCAGTTTTTACAAGAATTGAATAGCGAAGAGGAGGATTACAACAGTAATTCTAAACAATATGATAGATTAACTAAAAACTGTAATATGGGACTAGAATTTCTTGTTTCTTCAAACAAAGATCAAATTAAATTAAATATATCTGGGAAATTCGCAATATATACTAGACTTATCCCTTCGTTTTCAGAACAACTTGATTCGATAAAATATTTAACAAATGATTCAGTTGATTCGGATGAAGAAGTATTAATTAGTATAGAGGATAATAAAAAAGAGGGAAAAGGCGTTCCGCTTTTAGAGAAGTATGGTAAATCAATAATTGAATTTAAAAATAAGCTAGTTACAATTGATCTCAACAATTTAGAACAACAAAGTATTCCACTCAAGACAGAGATTCAAGATAAAATTTCTAGCATAATCAAAAGAGAGGATCTATTCAATTTAGATCCTAAGTCTCTCGATAAAGTAGGTAATTTTTTCTTTAAAGATATTCCGGTTAATGAACTTGACTATTTGTCAAATCTTGAAAGTGCTAAAAGTGAACGATTAAATTTACCTGATTGGAATGCTTCAATTAATGTTGATCCATTGTTTTACAAGGATAGAAACGGAAATTTGTGTGTAAAAATAGTTGTATCATTAGTAAATGAAACACCTTTAGATAAAGATCTAATAACGGGCCATCCTACTGAACTTTTTGAATGCGAAATTAAAGTGTTGATTGAAGAAGGCGAGCATATACCGTTTTATTTTGATAGTGTAGTAGATGACTATAAGTTCGATAAGAACTATGCTGTCAAAGGGATTAACTGCGTGGGTGAACTTCAAAATAACAATAATAAAATTTGTCTAAAATCCGAAGTTATCCCAACATACTTTCAAAAATACTATAGAACACGCGAAGATTTTTCGGTAGATTTTGATAGTTTAACCACTCCAGAAAAAATTGTTGATACTCTGAACAATATTTTACATAAAATGAAAATATATTTAATAAACTGGAACAATTTTATAGCTAACAGGGGTGATCATGAACAACAGTTAAGCACTCCCGAGGAAATAAACAAATGTATAGAGGACATGAAGGAATTTGAAGAAGAAGTAAAATCATTTGAACTTGGTATATATGTACTTATGCAAGATGAAAGACTAATGAATGCATTTTCAATTATGAATAAAGTCTTCAAAGCAGCTGGAGAAGGAAAATACTTTTCATGGAGATTGTTCCAAATAGTATTCATTGTCCGAATGTTACCAAGTTTATATTATAGGGAAATTAAGGAAGATGATCCGAGATTTGATGAAATTGAACAATCAGCAAATTACGCTGATGTATTATGGTTTCCTACTGGTGGGGGTAAGACAGAAGCTTATTTAGGATTGATAGTTTGTTCTTTGTTTTATGATCGTTTAAGAGGTAAAAAACTAGGGTGTACAGCTTGGCTAAGATTCCCTTTAAGAATGTTATCAAAAAACCAATTAGATAGACTCGCTAAAATTATTTTGTATGCTGAAGAGTTTCGCCAAAAATCTGAAATTTTGACAGATAGAGGATTACCATTTTCGATTGGTTTCTTTGCTGGTGGAAGAAATACTGACAACTTTGTAGATGAACAAACACTGAAAAAAGCTTTTACAAATGAACAGACGAAAAAAAATAAAATGTTGTTGCATAAATGTCCTAGATGCAACAGTCCATTAGAGTTCGAATTTGATAGGGATAGCTGGAGATATCTCCATAAATGTAATAATAATAAATGCTTTGTATATCAAAATGAAGAGCTTAAAGGTATTATACCAATATATATTACAGACTCTGAAGTGTACCGTTTTATTCCTAGCGTTATTTGTGGTACTGTCGATAAATTGGCGATTTTAGGTAGATATAGAGAGTTTGCTCATATATTTGGACAAATTGGTGGGTGGTGTCCACGACATGGTTATTATTCAGATAGATGTATAGTGGGCGCTTATGATGTATATCAAGCATGTAACGAAAAAGCTAAGAACACTGCTAAACATAAAAGTTTAGTGGAATCTATTAAACGAAAGATTTATGATCCAGTTCCTTCGCTTTTTATTCAAGATGAATTACATCTTTTAAAAGAGGAGTTAGGTGCACTAGATGGCCATTATGAAGGAGTCCTTAATGAGTTTGCAAGAACATTTGGTAGAAAGAAGACCCATCTCCCAAAAGTTATTGCAGCAACAGCTACTATTGAGGCATATGAAAACCATATAAAACATCTTTATCTAAGAAATCCTAGAAAGTATCCTTCAATGGGATATAAAAACGGTGAGTCTTTTTATGCAACTTCAACTCCTAAAATTGATAGAAGACTTTATATGGGGGTATTACCACACACCAAATCCCAAGAGGAGGTAATTAGTAGAGCAGTATATTTATACCAAAAAGAAGTTCAGCGACTCCTAAAAGATATTGATGCATCAATTAAAGAATTAAAGCTTGTATCAATAAGAACGGCTGAGGATTTTAAAGAATTTATATCAAAATATGATTTATCTACAATCTATGTAAACACCAAGCCAACGGGATACGACATTCTAAGACGTTTAGGGGAAATTAAAGATCTAGATATTAATCTTTCCGCAGAGATACTAACCGGGGAAAATGATATGGAGAAAATTGTGGATATTATTGATCGAATTGAAAATGAGGGTGGAAAAACTGAATATAAAGATAAGTTACAAGTACTAATTGCCACTAGCTTAATAAGTCATGGAGTAGACTTGGCTAGAATTAATAGTTTCTTTATGGCAGGAATGCCATCGAAGCAAGCAGAATACATACAGGCTTCTAGTAGATCTGCTAGATCTCATGTTGGATTAGTATTTGTTAGTTTTAGACCAACAGATTTGCGCGAAAGATCACAGTACCAGTTCTTTGTACAAAATCACGTGTTTATGGATAGATTAGTAGATCCTGTTCCTATAAATAGATTGGCATTAAAAGCAATTGAAAGAACTCTGCCAGGAATACTATCAGGATTATTACTCGGTATTCATTCACAATTTCATGAAACTACAATTTATAATTGCGGAGCATATGATTTGTATACATCTCAACAAACTGTAAAAGGTGTAAATATCAAACAAATGATTTTGGATCAGTTATATAGAATTTATGGTGTTGATAGCAGTTTCTTCCCTCTTGCGGCAAGAAATAAAGTAAAAAAACATATTGACAACTTATTTAATCAATTTGATTACTTGCTAACGTCAAGCTCTACAACATTAAAAATAAAAGATGAAGATGCATTAAATCCAATAACTAGTTTTAGGGACATTGAAGAAGGGATTCCGCTAATACCAAGTATAGAAACCACTATTTTACTCCGTTATTCCAATTTTCACAAAGAAAAAGATGGGGGTGAAAACGATTTATGAAAACGAAACCCTTAAAGAGAGGGAAAAGCCAAGTTTTATTTAGGTATTTACCAGGATCAGTATTTATGGAAGATAACAAGTGGTATAAAGTCGATGAGTTAAAATTAAAAAAACTTAATGAAAACACTACCCATTTACTTCAACAAGTAAAAAAATTTATTAGGGACTGGACCCTTAATAGGGAATTAAAAAATGACCTATTTCCGAAACAAGATGAACTATACTATTTTGCTGAAATAGAAGAGGTAATTTACAACTTATTTCCCTTAGTTTTTTATTGTAATGTGTGTGAAAACGTTCATGAGTACAATACTATAAATGAAATTCAAAAAAAGAATCCAGAACTCAAGTGCCAATTCTGCAAAAAAGGAATTTTAAAACAATACCCATATGCTTTAATCCATCCAAATGGTGACATTAAATCAATAAATGTTGTTGGAAATAAAGGTGCTAAAAATTGGAGAGAAAAATATAAAGGAGTAAAAATGAGGGACACGCGCAGATTTACTACTGCTTCGTGGTATAACAGTATAACTAATACACCTTTAAGTACATCCTTAGGTACAAAGGTAACTACTCTCCCTGTAACAGAAGACATGAAAAAGAATAAAAAAATATATTTAGGTGGTACACATTTATCAGATGGAGATATTCATTATCCAGCTCTAAAATCGGTAGTAAATTTGCAACAAGAGATGCTGGTTGAAAGACAAAAACTCGAAGATTTTCCGTTTATTCAATTAGCAGCAATGTTAAATTTATCCTCAATTAAAACCGGAGATTTTTCCGAAAACTATAGGAATAAAAAAAGTACCAATAATTTACAAAAACTTTTAGAAAGTGCAAAGAATGAGTCTGATAGAGCTGTTTTACTGAAAATATTAAAAGATAGTGGAATGGACAAAGAAATAAATGAGGTAAACTTCAAAGACGAAGTTAAAAGGTTATTTGGAGAAATTAATGAAGAAATAGTTGTTAATGACAGGTTGCTACATGAATTTGTTTTCTCTTGGTTTGAAAATGGAGGTAAGGATATTGAGAAGAAAATACAAGAAGCAAAAGATATGAACGATACTATTCAGGAGACAACATTAATTAATGCTAAAAGAGAATTAAACAACTTAGGATTTTCTTCTGCACTTCTTCTTGAAAAATTTCCAATTATTACAATGGGTATAGGGTTTACTAGAAAATATTATGATAAAAGTAAGGCGATCTTAAATCCCTTTACTCAAAAAATTGGTAATAACAATAAAAAGTATGTTGTAATCCCAGTATTAAAGAATGAGAATGAAGCAATCATTTTTAAGTTAGATCCGCTAAGAGTTTTAGGGTGGCTAGTAATAAATAATTTATTAACAGTAGAAGACTTTCCTAAAAGTAAAGAAGAAGCCCATGCTTTGATTTATAAAAATTTGTTACTTGGATCTATTGAACCTGAAGAGCTATCTAACATAGATCCTGCTAAAGTCGAGAATAACAATCCACTGCTAGCTTCTGTATTAACATTTCAGTTGATTCACACATTATTACACAGTTTACTTCAAGCTGGAAAATCGGTGATTGGATTAGATGTAGATAGTATGTCTGAATATATTTTCCCTTCTGCACTTTCTGGTGCAATTTATGTATCGAAACTGCAAGGCGGTGGAATGGGAACTCTGATAGCAGCATTTGATAATGACCTTGAACGTTGGTTACGAAATACTTATGATAAATCCCAGACATGTCTGTACGATCCTATTTGTAAAGGACAACATGGTGCTTGTCATGCCTGTTCTTATCTAAAGTTTTCTTGTCAATATTTCAATAGATCATTAAGTAGAAATTTATTAATTGGTGGAATCGTAGGAAATAATTCTATTAAAGGTTACTATTCAAAGGAATTAGATGAATTTTTAAAAATTAATTCATGAAAAGAAAGTAGGATTTATGGAGAGACTGATAATATTAATTAAAAGATACTCTTTAGAAAAATACGTACTTAGTTGGGCAGGAGCATTTAGACTCCTGTTTTCCCAAAAACCTGATGGTTTTACAATAGAAGATTGGATGGAGTTAAATGGTAAAATTGATAAAAATCTTGCGCATACCATATTTCGTATCCTAGAAGAGGATGGATACATTTATCAAAAGAACTTAAAATTTAGGATTAAGGATGAACAGAATCTTCAAAGATTTTTAGAGTTAATTAATATTATAGTTCAAATTAATTTTTCCAATATTGAAGAGAATGATAATGTATTACTTTGGACTGTGCCTAGGGAGCAACTTTACAGAATCCCGAACGAAATATCCGAAAACTTTAATTATTTATTAAGTTGGTTGAGAGAACTTATTTTAACCGCAAACGAAAGAATAATATTTCTTGCTCCTTATTTTAGTGAATCGGGAATTAGACAGTTACTGGTAAATATTAATTCCGTTACGTCAATTAAACAAAATTTAAAAATTGAATTTATAGTTAGTGATATGGAGGATACTTTAAACAAAAAAGCTTTTGAATATCTAATTAATAATATAAGCTTAGACAATAACAATTGTGTGAAAATTTACGAACCTGTTGATAAACACAATAACAAATTATGGTTCCATGCTAAATTATTATTGGTCGATCGAAAAAAGGGATATTTAGGTTCTGCAAATTATAGCGAGAGAGCTCTAAGTTCGCAGTTTGAACTTGGAGTCCCCCTTGTTGAAAGACAAGCAAACGCTCTAGCAACACTAATTGATTTCTGGATAAAAAACCGTTATTTAAAACTTAAACATGAAATTAGATAAAAAGTTGTTACATGATCAAGATACAAACAGAAAAAAGAACTTCAACGACCTATAGTATTTTTAGACGAAAAGCTTGTCACATCAACCTTTAGAGGACTTTTTGTTGGTGCCATTCTGGTGCCAAGTTTGGTGCCATTCGATAAATTTGGTATAACCTAGCGAATGTTCAAATTAGCAAAACCTTGATATATCAACGTTTTTCAAATGTTAAAGGTCTCATCTTTCTCGAATAAAACTAAGAAAATCAGCTGTTTCACCTTGACAGGGTGTTTTCTGCAAGAAAACGCCCTCTTCGTGTTGCTTTTTAGCAAACTAGATAGTAATGTGCTAAGTATTTACATGGAAATTATTGAAAAATTAATCGGATAATTATAATTTTTATTTAGTAGTTAAATAGTTAGGAGATGAGAAAGTATGGATGAGTTATTATTACATGCCTCAATTGACAAAGAAGAGAATTTACCACAGTGCACTAATAATCAACTTAAGGGAAACGCCGGAGCAGGAGTTATTGGAAAAATTTTTAGGAATGATTTCGGTTGGTTGTTTACAGAAATACCAAACCAAAACGATATGGGTATAGACGGTTACGTAGAAATTATTAATCACAACTCCGCTATAGGAAAGGGCTTCATGGTACAAATCAAAAAAGGGACAAGCTGGTTAAATGAATTTGATGAGAATAATTTTTATTATAAGTTTGATACAAAAAAATATAATTATTGGAGTAAACATGTATTACCTGTTATTCTAACATTTGTAAATGATAATGATGAAAAAGTGTACTGGGCATGTTTTAAAAAAGAGTGTGTGGAAAAGAAAGGGAATGATACTTATCATATTAAAGTTCCAAAGAAAAATTTGTTGAATCCTGAAATTGCTAGGGATAGTTTAATGGCGTTAGCCTTAAACCCTGATCCTATATCAAAGAGAGTAATGTTACTAGAGAGGCACGTGGAGTTATACAAATTATTAAAAAAGTACCCGTGTGCTAAGTTTATTAAAGGGAAGGGAATTGAAAGAGTTGGGAACATCGCAACTTTAGAGGTTGATCTTTTAGACAAAATGGGTCAGCTAAAGGAAGTTTACACTGTTTTTACGGCTTACAATATGGAACAAGATCAAAAGGAACATTTATTAAAAGCATTACCGGGTGTGAGTATTTCTGAAATTCCCCCAGAAGATGTAGAAGAACCTGAGATAGCCCCATATGAGGAAGACAATTTTGAAGATCCAGAAGAGGAAGAGCAAAGAAATGCTGAATTTGGGGGAAAGTTGATATTTGATTCAAATTCTACACTAGAGGATGAAGATAGTAAAAAAGAAACTGAAACTGAAGAATCTGATGAGGTTTGGCATAAAGATATGGAGGAAGACCAGCTTTATCTTACACTTAATAATTTAGGTGAAAGTTATCTATTAATGAGAGATTATTTACTAAACCAAGAAAAATAGTCTAGGTTAAACCACTCATATAATTATATGAGTGGTTATATTACAAATTGTAAAGTATTCTTACCTGAGATGATGTATAAAATTTTGTGTCAAGCATTTGGCTAGACCAAAAGAAAAAGGTAGGGTATTCTCTGATTTGGCCAAAAATCTTAGAGAAAGGAGAACCCTACCTATGTCTAAAAGTATACCGAATTTAGACTGGCTCAATCAACTGGAAAACGCCATTCGTCAGTTTGTAAAGGAAAAATTAGAGTTGATCATGAAGGAAGAAATTCAGAGTTTCCTCGAAATTGAACAGAAGGGAACGTCGAATAGAAGAAACGGCTATTAC
>NZ_JBXUJJ010000011.1:0-98237 GCF_059115485.1 Parageobacillus sp. NEAU-HV-2 | reverse complement strand
AAAAGCTCTTAAAGATGTGAAAGGGGGAATGGAAGCAGTACCAGCTCACAAGAAGTTCGCGATTATTCAAGAAATGGCTGGGTGTTATGGTTCGATTCAACCATTATGTGAGATAGCAGGCGTGTCTCGAAGTGGATATTACAAGTGGGTAAAACGACAGGAACGCCCTTCTCAGAAGCAATTGGAAGATGCGCAGTTAAAGAAAAAAATCAAGGAGTGCCATGAAGAACTGAAAGGAATCTATGGGTATCGGAGAGTCAACGTTTGGCTGAAACGGAAATACAAACTGGATATCAACCATAAACGAGTACAAAGGCTGATGAGGGAGATGGGAATCCGGGCGGTGATTCGGAAGAAACGGCCTTATTACGGAAAGAAAGAGCCTTATGTGATTTCAGACAACCATCTAAACCGAGATTTCCATGCGTCCAAGCCAAACGAGAAGTGGGTGACAGATATTACCTATTTAATTTTTAATGGGCAAAAGCTCTATTTGTCTGCCATTAAGGACCTATACAATAACGAAATCGTGGCCTACCATATCAGTCAAAGAAATGACATCAAACTGGTCATCGACACGCTAAAAAAGGCCATAAAAAAACGGAATGTAAATGGACTCCTCCTACATAGTGATCAGGGGTTCCAGTATACATCCCGTCAATACAACAACCTACTAAAAAGATACAATATAAAGGCCAGTATGTCCAGGAAAGGAAACTGTTTGGACAATGCCTGCATGGAAAACTTCTTCAGCCATTTCAAGGCAGAGTGTTTTAATTTGTACTCTTTCCGCACGGCCGAAGAGGTGAAGGATGCTGTACACAAATATATTCGTTTTTATAACCATCAACGTTTCCAAAAGAAATTAAATAACCTGAGTCCTTATGAATATAGGACTCAGGCTGCTTAAATGTGCTTTTTTATTCCTGTCTACTTGACAGGGGTCACTTCATTCAGCGGGAGGCTTATTTAATCTTTACGATTTAGGGGTGACTGTTGTGACGAAGAAAAAGACTATGCGACCAGAAACCGAGCGTTTCAAACATATATTAATAGAAGCGTATCAACGAGGGGAATTGTCCGACAATATCACCGCGAAAGACATGGTTCGGGAGCTTGCTCATCAGTTAAAACAAGTTTTTAAAGGGGACAATAATAAGTAGTATTAGGAGGTATGTATGTTATCCTTTCAACAGCTGCCAAAGTCCGTAAAAAAGACCGTTCGCTACATTCTGCAGGATGTTCATTCACTGGAAAAGCTGGAGTGGATGGAAAAAACGATTCACTATTATATTCAAAAACGAAAGAAGGAATTAAAAAAGAATGATTCGTTCAAACAGATTAGGTGATGGTATGAAAAACAAGCTTGTTCTTTGGGGGCTTGTATTCGTATGGTGTGGGATAATTTATTATTTTACAGAATCTCCCATGTTTACTGGTACGAATACGGCAAATTGGATTAGTGAAATCGTACAAAAGCTGCAATTAGGGCATGTCGATCATATTAATGACGGGTTTTTGTCCTGGAATTACATCATGCGTAAATTGGCGTATCTTTCGGTATTCGGCCTGCTTGCGGTGTTGTGTGGAGAGCGTTATATCCACGGCGGTTTGCGATGGTTAGCGCGTGAGTGTTTGACGTTATTTGTGCAGGTTTGGATGAATGGCATCAGTCGTTTCAGCCGGGACGGACTCCGCTTTTGTCGGATGTAGTGATTGACGCATGCGGGGCGGGGATTGATTTATTTGTTGTATGGATTTATTTACGAAGAATAGGTTCTTCAGGGTGATAAAGATGACGAATTCCCTCTATGTTTTACATCATGGTTATAGAGATCCTCTGCTTTCTCTTCTAGCTATACCCGCTACATCCATTCCATTGGTGAACTTCTCAATAACTACACCCTAAATGGAATCCTACCGAAAAACGGTGTCGTTGTGAAAACGATCGTGACGTCCGAAATCGGCCGCGCGATTGCCGAGCATTATGGTTTGCCAACGATCGATACGTTAACCGGGTTTAAATTTATTGGTGAGAAGATTAACGAGTTTGAACGAACAAAAGAATACATGTTCCAATTCGGGTATGAAGAAAGCTATGGCTATTTAATCGGTGACTTTGTCCGCGACAAAGATGCGGTGCAATCGGCGATCTTTGCCGCAGAAGTAGCGGCTTATTATAAAGCGCAGGGAAAAACATTGTATGAAGGGTTATTAGAGATTTTTGAAAAATACGGTTACTATCGTGAATCATTACGTTCACTAACGCTAAAAGGAAAAGACGGTGCTGAGCAAATCGCGAACATTTTAGCGACCTTCCGCAAAGAACCGCCGAAAGAAGTCGTTGGCGTTGCCGTTGTCGCGATCGAAGACTATTTAATAAGCAAGCGCACCATTGTCACGACCGGGGAAGAAGAGACGATTGACTTGCCTCGTTCGAACGTGTTGAAATATCATCTTGCGAATGGCTCATGGTTCTGTTTGCGTCCATCAGGCACGGAGCCGAAAGCGAAGTTTTACTTTGGCGTGAGAGGAACATCGTTACAAGAGAGCAAAGAATTTATTGCCGAATTAGAAAATGCAGTAATGACGATGGTCCATCAAATAGTTAACGTATAAAATTGGGGGATTGTATATGATTCTCGTTGTCGGCGGAGCCGGTTATATCGGCAGTCATTTAGTAAAAGAGTTAGTGGAAAAAGAGCAAGTAATCGTGCTTGATAACTTATCGACTGGTCATCGATATTTAGTTGATGATCGCGCGGTGTTTGTTCAAGGGGATTTAGGAAACAAAGCGGACCTTGAACCGATTTTTAAAAAATACCCGATTCAAGCCGTCATGCATTTTGCGGCGAACAGCTTAGTCGGCGAATCAGTGGTGAATCCGCTGAAATATTATCAAAACAACGTTGCCGCTACATTAACGTTACTAGAAACGATGCTGAAATATAATGTGAAAAACTTTATCTTCTCATCAACCGCGGCGACGTATGGAATTCCGAATGTCGAATTAATTACGGAAGATTGCCCAACAAATCCAATTAATCCATACGGTCATTCGAAGTTAATGATCGAACAAATTTTAGCGGATTTTGCTTCTGCGTATGGACTTAACTATGTCGTCCTTCGCTACTTTAATGCGGCTGGGGCGCACGAGTCGGGAGAAATTGGCGAGGACCATAACTCGGAAACTCATTTAATTCCGCTTGTCTTGCAGCACTTGTTAGGCCAGCGTGACAAAATTTCCGTCTTCGGTACAGACTATGATACACCAGACGGGACATGTATTCGTGACTATATCCATGTTACCGACTTAGCGAAGGCGCATATTTTAGCGCTCGAAGCATTATTGTCAGGCAAAAAGAAAACCGCCATTTACAATCTTGGCAACGGCTTAGGCTATTCCGTCAAAGAAGTGATTGAAACATGTGAAAAAGTAACCGGCCGCAAAGCCGTCATTGAATACACCGACCGCCGTCCGGGCGACCCAGCGCGCCTTGTTGCTTCATCGCAAAAAATTTATGAAGAACTCGGCTGGAAAGCGGAATATTCGTTGGAACAAATCATCGAAAGTGCATGGAAGTGGCATAGCCGAAATGTAGAATAATAGAAAGCCTCCCTCTGAATGATTTCAGCGGGAGGCTGTCCTATTTGGAGGTGACTTTTGTTATGGAGAAAAAGCCGCTACGACCAGAAACCGAGCGTTTCAAACATATATTAATCGAAGCGTATCAACGTGGGGAATTGTCCACCAATATCACCGCAAAAGACATGGTTCAAGAGCTAGCTCATCAGTTAAAACAAGTTTTTAAAGGGAATAATAATAAGTAGTATTGGGAGGTATGTATGCTATCCTTTCAACAGCTGCCAAAGTCCATGAAAAAGACGACCCGCAACATTCTTCAAGATGTTCAGTCGTTGGAGAAATTGGAGCGGATAGAAAAAACGATTCACTATTATATTCAAAAACGAAAGAAGGAATTAAAAAAGAATGATTCGTTTAAACAGATTAGGTGATGAAATGAAAAATAAGATTATTCCTTGGATTCTTGTATTCGCATGGTGTGGGATGATTTATTATTTTACGGAATCTTCCATGTTTACTGGTGCGAATACGGCAAGTTGGATTAGTGAAATCGTACAAAAGCTGCAATTAGGGCATGTCGATCATATCAATGATGGGTTTTTGTCATGGAATTACATCATGCATAAATTGGCGCATCTTTCGGTATTCGGCCTGCTTGCGGTTCTTGTATGGAGAGCGTTATATCCATGGCGGTTTGCGATGGTTAGCGCGTGGGTGTTTGCCGTCATTTGCGCAGGTTTGGATGAATGGCATCAGTCGTTTCAGCCGGGACGGACTCCGCTTTTGTCGGATGTAGTGATTGATGCGTGTGGGGCGGGGATTGCTTTATTTGTTGTATGGATTTATTTACGAAGAATAGGTTCTTCAGTGTGATAAAGATGACGAATTCCCTCTATGTTTTGCATCATGGTTATAGAGATCCTCTGCTTTCTCTTCTAGCTCTACCCGCTGTATCCATTCCATTGGTGAACTTCTCAATAACTGCACTCTAGATGCTTAAAGATTTCTTTTTGTGATGTTCGATCGTTGCATGCCTGTCACCACCTGACTGGACGGTTACAAGGATAAAAGAAAAGGAGAATTTGCCACAGTAAGAGTGACCGTCTCTCCTTTTTTTGTGTGTGCAACCTATAGGGGAAGTCCCAACTAGGGCTCACTTCACTAATATTCTTTCCGCCTTTTCTGTTCATGCTTTTATGTTGAGGGCATGTACCTGCCACGGTTCGAAAGCGATCTGTCTTCTTAAAACGAAACCTCACCGATATTTTGCAAATGAACGGCTGTATCGCTTTTGTTTGTGAAACTTTTCGTTTTTCTTCTTCGTAAATGATAATAAAACACTAAGGAAGTGATGGGATGTTAGCGGCAAGATTGCAGCAAAAAATAAAAAGATATACAGATATTTATGCTCAGTTGAAAGATGAGCTCAAATGGAAAGTGCCTGATCAGCGCATATTAATGACGGTAGCCTCTATGTATGTAGTCAACCACCGAGAGTTTCACCTGCAACGCTTTCTTCGCCTCAGCAATTACATAAAAGAACAAGTTGGTATGTTCTCCGTATTAAAATCGTATCATCGTTTTCCAACAGCAGCGATGCTTGATATTCGCTTTGAAAAGCCGGAGGAAAAATTTCACGAATTTCTCAACTTATATGAGAAATGTATTCAGTTAGGGTTTGGTAGAGGTGCATTTACCTATTTAGCAGCTTTGGTACTCATGTCCACTATGGAGGATCATAACGACTACCAAGAAAAGCTAAAAAGGTCACTAGCCGTTTATAAGGGAATGAAAGCAAAGCATTTTTTCCTAACTTCAAGCAGTGACTACCCTCTCGCTGTCTTGTTGGCGAATACAGGAGAAGATGTGAATAAGCTGCAGGATAGAATCGAGTCGTTTTACGAAAAACTGTCTGCACGTGGGTTTCGAAAGGGGAATGACTTACAGTTTCTCAGTCATATTCTGACCTTAAACAAAGAGACAGAAACAGATTTATTGATTCAGCGTTGCGTGAAGATACTGGATTTGTTCAAACAATCAGGAACGAAGCTAAAAGCGATGCACTATCCTGTGATTGGGCTATTGGCTTTTGTTGATGAATGTGAGAAAGAGATACCGACGATTCAGCAGATGATAGATCAGCTCCATTCCGGAAAATTTTTCAAATGGCATAAAGATATCAATATTATGATGGCAGTGAACATTTTTATGAGCGATAAAATGGAGAATTCAAAGTTGCTAGAAACAGAGATATACACGGCGATGGAAACAATTATTCAAGCTCAGCAAGCCGCTTTCATTGCCACTTTGGCAGCAGCTTCAGCGACTTCCTCATCAGGGGGAGGAGAAGGATAATATCTTTCGTATGGAGGGGGAGTTAGTATAGGTGATTTTGGGCTGGGTGCCTGGCACTTGTCGAAGGCTATTCTGTCAACGAAGTCATGGAAACATGTGAAAAAGTAACCGGCCGTAAAGATGTCATGGAATCCACCGATCGCCGCTTGGGCACCCCGGCGCGCCTTGTCGCGTCCTCGCATTTACGAAGAACTTGGCTGGAAAGCGGAATATTCGTTGGAACAAATCATCGAAGCGTGTGGAAGTGGCATCGTTGGTAAACAGTGAGAAAGGTCGGCCGCTCTCATTTGCGAGGGCGGCTTATTTATTTGTAAACATAAATAACTGAATATTCTGTATATATTTGATTGATGATACTGTGCGTAGCGACGACGATTTGGCTCTTGCTTGACGGTTGGTGGCAAAAGAGTTAGGGAGTAGTACATGCATCGTAGGCATATTTTCATAAAAATTTTATGAAAGGAAAAGGATTGAGGTCGATGAGTGTCGAATAAAAGGATTGGTTTCAATATAGCCAATATGGTGGGTAGATGAAAGAAAATAATCTTTGAAGATATTAGTCCTCCAAGGTTAAATGAGGCAATGAGTTAGCTATAGGTTGGTATAATGTAAATACAGTTAGATAATGGGGAGGAAACGTTAAAGATATTTAGCGGAAATTTTCATTAGGATTTGATTTAAATATTTTAAGGGATAGTATCAAAAGGATGTTAAACAAAGAGCCTTTGTCTAATGTTGAAAGTTTGGCCGTTGAAAATGCGATTACTTTTTTGGATATGATGATCAAATTTGGTGATCAAAAGCATGAACAAGTTGACTATAGATTGTCTTCGGTAGAGACGTATCACTATATTTTATTAGGACACTTTCTTTGGAAGTAAATTTGTTAAGTGAAGTCAAAGAAAAGGCGATTCATTTTAAGAAACAATCGCAAAAAATCAAAGGCGGTCAATATGGTTTTTTCTCTGAAGCAGAAGAACTAATCCAATTATTAAAAATATGTAAAAAATAAGCTAAAACTAAGAAGATCTTTATGGCATTTGTAAATATTTTTTTACGATTTATTGTCACTCTACATTGAGATTGCCATGCAAAAATCGAATTCGATATTAATGCGATAGGTGATCGACAATGGTTTATAAAGCTTTGCTTATAGCGGTAGACCAATATTTAAATACTTCCCCTCTTCCTAATACAGTTAATGATGTCAGTGAAATAAAAAGATTGTTGTTAGAACCTCCATCATTTTTTAAAAAAGAAAATGTAGAGGTGTTTCAAGGGAACATTGCAAAGCGGAATATATTATACTCCGCTTTAACGTCATTTTTTGAAGATGCTTCTCCAAATGATATATTATTTCTCTTTTGGGCAGGTCATGGCTTTTTGCATAATAATGAAGGTTATTTTGTTCCTTTTGATGGCAATATTTATAATCCAGAAGATTCCATGATTAAAATGACGGACGTAAGAGATTTGATTGATCATACTATTGCTGGTACTGTACTAGCATTTTTTGATACTTGTCATAGTGGTGCTATTGCAAGAAATATACAACACGAAATGGTAAGGGGCTTAAAAATCGAAGGATCTGGAAAAGTATTGATCGCTGCATGTACGTCAAATCAATGGGCATTGGATAGAAATGGCCATGGTGCCTTTACGGATTATCTCATCAGAGGATTGGAAGGCGAAGCTGCTAATGCAAACGGTGAGATTGATGTATATAATTTGTACTCCTATGTAAGCACAAAAGTTACTGAAGAATTTAAAGATCAAACACCTGTAATGAAAAGCACTCTTACAGGAAAACCGTTATTATTAAAAAGAGTAGTGAAAAGAGAAAGCCAAAGTTTCGAAACAAGTCCAACTATTGAAATGAAAATCGTAAATTCTTCAGGATCGTATTTTTGGTTAGGGGAGCTAACTTGCGAATATGACGAATACCGCGAACCCAAAGCAGGCACATATGAATTAATATTGAAAAATCCTGATGGTAAAACGGAAAGAATGTTAAAATCGATGCAACAAAATAGCGGTCAATATGCCTTTTCAGTCCGAAATTTTGCTGATATGGTTACGGTTAAAAATATTCGTGTTGAATCTCAAAAGGAGAATACAACTGTTACTCTAACTCTAGTAAGTTTAGGAAACGCTATCTCATCTACCTTTCCTGAAATGTCTATCAATCTGATGGGAAAAAGTTTATCGGCAGATGACATTGCTTTGCTACGATTAAGGAGAATATTATTTGGTGAGGAGTCTAGTCGCCACGATTTTTCTGTTGCATTGCTGGAAAGTATGATTATGAACCCATCTAACGCAAGGGTACCAGTAATTGCGGATCTTTTGCGTATTTTGAAAGGAAAAGGATACACTATGGAACAGATCCGCGGAAAAGTGGTGGAACAACTCATTTTAACTGGGACACTACAAGAAATTGAGGATTTAACATTTGTTGTTGAAAATGGGGTAATCAAAAAAGTATGCCTCCGGGGTTATCGTCCAAAATATTACACAAATGTGGAACCAACAAAAATAGAAATCAATGAATCAGTAAATATTTAGAAAATAGTTTATCAATCATATTGTCCTTTTTTGGGGTTCTGATAACTGACTTTTTAAATCGTTACGCTGAAATTTTAATGATACTGTTGCTTCAATGATAAGTTTATACTATAAGATTGTACAATGGTTTGGTGCCTGTCACCACTCGATCGAAAGCAGGTGTTTCCAAAAATATTTATTGGGAAAGCAACGATAGTGCGCGAAAAAATTCTTCACGACTTTATGGAATAATTTGAGTCGATGGATAAGGAAGAGGTTAGGGAGAGATTGGTGGGGATTGCGAATTATTGGTTTATGTCAGAGGATTCTATAAATTTGGCAGTGAATCAATAGTTAAAAAAGAAGGTGTTTCTTTTTGATAAAACAACAATTCTTTTATAATAACCAAGAAATAATGCGAATTTATCATGATGGATTTGACGATTATCCAACTCATCGAACAGTTTATCAAGAAGAAAAGTTATCTGCTGGAACTATTATATTTAAAGAATCTTGGATTGATACGCTTGATTTGGAACAGATTTCTTACCAATGTCATGCAGAGGGATTTTTGCCGTCGCAACACGATAAAAATCCGTATGTGACATTATGTTGTGATTATAAAGAATTCATTACAATGGACAAACAATGGGTAGAAAAGATGATAGATGAACAACCACGGCTATTTGATGAAATTGCCCAGTTCATTAAGATGTGGTCTAATTTTAATCTCCATAAGTCTCCTTATACTTTAGGGAATATTCTCGTTTTTACACCAACAAAAATCGAAGTGAAAACAAATTTATCTAAAGAAAATAAACGTAACTTTCAACTCCACGTTTTACAGAATGGCTACGGAGAACTGATGTGCATCACTAAGTTTAAATTTAACAATATAGTCGTTGATACAAAAATATTACCAGTCCAAGATCAGCATCTGCTTGAATCAAGCCGGGAATGGAATAAGGTAGATATTGAATTATATGAAAACAATCAATTAGTGTATGCTTGCTATGATGTTTCGTTCATTAGGTCAATTCATATTACAATGGGGATCACATCGAAGCAAATCGAAGTGCCTTTGCAGCTATCCAGCAAGACCGTGGTGCTAAAAGATGTTGTTTATGAGCCGATCGTAATAGGGGAAGCAAATACAGAACCACTAAACTCTTATTTTTATAGGGAAAAACTTTTGGCTAGCCGATTCATAAAAGGACGGCGTTTTGAATTTATCACCAAGGGGCAATATGAACGAGCACTTGAAATTTTTGAGGAAATTGTTGAATCTAGTGGGTTTGATCATATGTGGATATATGATCCGTATTTTATGGATTGTAGCCCAGAAGGTGGTGAAAAACGAATCAATGATATTATTAAGGTGCTTGGAAAGAACAACCGACTGAGCAAACATATTGTGTTTAAAGCAAAATCGAAAGAAGATGCGGAACAACAGTTTAGACAGTTTCAAAAAGCAATTCAACCTACGGTTAGCTTTTTAAACAAAAGAGGTTTTGCTTTAAATTTTACTTTTTATGGAACGATGGAACCATTTCATGACCGCTTTTTGTTTTTGATAAATAAAAATAATACGGATGCATTTCGGGCTTTTATGTTAGGTACTTCTTTCAATTCATTTGGAGATAGTTATTCGGCAATTATTGAACTCGATCCTTTAAACGGACAACATGTGTTTCGTATTTTAGAGGAAAATGTTGTTTCACAAAATCACATTGTTTTATCAAGGGGATTATAATGATCGCTTACAAATCGCGTGATGTAAAAGATTATTTTGTAAGTGAACTTGAATATTTCACGATAGAGCGCTCATATGTAGCAATTATCGTGGATCCATATTACGGCGGTGTGGGTTCTGACCTTCAAAACAGAGTCAAGGAATTTTTAGATTTTATTCAAAACTTTCTACGGCCAGTAAAAATAATATGGTTTTACAATAGCAAAAAATGTAAGCCAATGTCCCTTTTGGGCATAGAATCATTTGATTTAGGTGAGCAAGCGTTTCGAGTCCATGACCGGTTTCTTTTTTTATATGATGTGGAAGAACAAGCATACGTGAAGCATTTCCATCTTGGCGGATCATTGAATAGTGTAGATCTACAGCAACAAGAGAAACCTATTCCGATTATGAGAATTTCACAACTGCATGAACATGAGATTTCAGAGATTCATGAATTATTACAGCGGCTTGAAACCATTTATGCGAAAAAGAACTGGGGATGTTCGTAATGAAAGAAAAAATCGAAGAAATTGCTTCTATCTTTAATGAAAGAAGAAATGGATGGTATAGCTTAAAGCCAAAGTTAGAGCAATTGTTAGGCGCAAAAACGTGGAAAAAGTTGATTGATGAATTTGAGTCTGAACTTTCCTCGTTTCCTAAAGGGAAAGGTCCTCATTACAGTTTAGTGTTTTATTTAGCACTTATGATTATCATATCCGACGACGTGAATAAGAAAAAAGTCGTTCAATATGTGAAGGAGAAAAACAGCTATCGCTTGATGATAAGAGGATTAGAACTGCTTTTGTCATCGCAATCTAAAACATTGAGATATGAGGCGGAACTAACAGCACATGAATACAAAAACAAATATGAATATGTTTCCCATTTCAGCGGCTACGTTCCGGATTATCAAATAGATATGAGGGGATATTTATTATTGCTCCAATTCCTTTATGAAGCCAATCGCAATGATTTTTGGCGCGTTTTGGAGAAAGACCAACAAAATGCGATCTTTTTATGTGTAATGTTAGGAGGAGAGTTATCGTTCCCTTGCGAAGAATTGATCCCTTTGCTGGCATCGGACGATGAACTGAAAGCAAACGGCGCTTTCTTTCATTTTATGCAGCATTATCAGTTTTACTTAATGGAGGGGAATGAAGAGAAAACGATAGAGGAAACGGAGAAAATTGCTCGTATATTGCAGCGACTCCCTGTTGAAAAAAGAATTGCTCTAATTATTAATTATATGTTTGTAGAAAAAGATCATCCTAGTATTTTTGTTGAAGAGTTACAAAAGACAGATGGTGAACTGCTTGTACAGCATCTTCAACGTCAGGAATTGGAGAAACTTCATCAACTCGTTAAGCTCTGTCCATTCATGAAAATCACCCAAGACGAAAAAATAGAAAAATTGTTTGTCGAGTATTTTCTTCAATGGCTGAGCAACGTGGGAAATCCATATGGATGGGATTCCTCGAAGGAAAGGGTAAAAGACATGATTGGCTTACTATCGCCAGGGGTAAAAGCCGAGTTAGTTAAGGAGCTTTCTATTATCAAAGAGAACCTTTTGATAAGTTCGTTTGATAGACAAGTTCGATATAGCCGTTATTATAGGGATAAGGAAAGGGAAAAAGTAGTTGAAGAAGTAGTTTTAGTTTGTGCGAAGTGAATGCTTCTCTACTCTCTTAGGATAGGATGGGTGCCTGTGCATTGCGACCCGAAAAGTAGACAATATAAATTCGGTTTATACGAAGGAATCAGCGTGATAAAGCTCTGATTCCTTCCTTTTCTCAGTGTCTCAGAACCCCGAGAGGCTGTCAAGGAGAGCACTTGACAGCCCCTGGCTTGGCTCGATCCACTGTCACGCTCCGAAGATTGCCGATAGAGGTACCTGTTACTTGTCGAACTTCATAAGGGTTGCGTTTTAGGGGTTGGCGTCTGTCATCGCCTGACGAATGTGAATGAGTTGGAGTTTGATTTTATTGAAGAGGATCTTGAAAAAATTATGAAAAAAAGGTCGCATCATTGATTTTGTCTATACGGAGATAAGTAAGTGGTAATGGACACGTGTTTGCTACTTGGCGAAATCATTTTGTGTGTCCATATCATTAACCCATCAGAAAAACTTTATTTTCTTCTCGACAGCGGTCGTATGCGTTGGGACAGATCATTAATAATTTAACATTTTTCCTGAGAAGTCTCCCTCTTCTAAACGGCGTGTAGGTGGGAGATGGATAGGAAGGTTTTTTGTTTATAAAAACGAACATATGTACTGTGGTTGGTTCGTAAAAACGGTGATGCAAAAAATGTTCTCTCAAGCATCGTGGCGTTGATGGAGCGGGAAAATATCTGTCTTCGGTGAACCAGACATTATTCTAATGGAAACAACAAACATGATGTCGTGAAGAAACACATACATATATAGGAATGGAGCATGAACATTTTATCATCGGTTGGATATCACTTTGATTGTCATTCCGTTGAATGGTTGCTAGAATAATGCATGCCGCATCTTTTGGCAGAAGAATACACTTTTCCAAAGTAGTTTTTTTATGACTTCATGTTTATACGTGAGAGGAGTTCAGACATGTCGAAACTGTTCGTTTATATATCCCTCGTCTTAATTATGATGATCTGGGGATTAAACGTGATTGCCATCAAGATTTTAGTCGAACATTTTTCACCGGTGACGTTAACGTCGTTTCGAATTTTTACTGCAGGGATTGTTGTAATTCTGATTTTGCTATTTATGGGGCAGTTGCGAAAGTTAACTTGGAAGGAAGCCATGTATATTGGCATAGCCGCTTTGTTTAGTGTCGTTGTCCATCACCTTTTTCTTGCGCTCGGATTAACAAAAACGACAGCGGCCAATGCTGGTTTAATTTTAGGGCTTGTTCCGCTGGTGACATCGGTGTTAGCGGTCATCTTTTTAGGCAATCGGTTTACAGTGTTCCGGTTGGTTGGGATTTTCCTCGGGTTTATCGGCGTGGTGTTTGTCGTGTTAAACGGCGAAAGCGGCATTCACCATATGTCCATTGGCGATTTTTATGTATTTTTGGCCGTATTATCTCAAGGAATCAGTTTTATCATGATTAAAAAGGCAACGGTCGATGCGCGTGTGATGACAGGTTGGATGTTGTTGTTTGGGTCTTTGCTTTTATTTTTCATTAGTTTGTGGATGGAACCGAACGGCTTATCCAGCTTGGTAAACGGTACGCCATCTTTATGGATGATCTTCCTTGCTTCCGCTGTATTTGCCACTGCGCTGGGCCATATGTTTTACAACAAAGCGATTCAACATATTGGTGCGGTGGAATCAGCGATTTTCATTAATTTGAATCCCTTGTTTTCTTTGCTGGGAGCTTATTTATTTCTCGGAGAATCTATTTCCTTTACACAAATGATGGGATTTATTTTGATCGTGCTCGGCGTCGTCTTAGGCAGCGGCGTATTGGATGAAATCGGGACGCTTACTCATCGCTCGAAAGTGATGGGGAAAAGGTGTTAAAAAAACGGAGCTTGTAGGGGCTCCGTTTTTTATTGTTCTTCTCCTTGTGGTGAGGGTGCCTGTTACTTGTTTTCGATCGCGAACGCTTAAATCTTTTAGCAGTTGAGCATGGAAGACAGAAAACTCTTGTTCTCGAAACTACTTTACTATATGTGAGAAAGTTGGGAGATTTCATGGAGTCCAAAAGTGGTGCAGTAGAATAGATTTTCATCAATATATCCAACTGAAGTTGCTTTTTTTACTTTGTACAAATTGCTTCGTTTCGTTTTGAAAACCTATTTTTCTATGCCTATATCCTTATGCATAACTTCGAGTTTTTACTCTAGTCTTGCAACATCATCAATATATAGTAAAATTGTAAAGGTTATATTTAGTAAAGTTGTAATGGTTAGATATCGAAAAGGGGAGGGGAGATTTCGATGGCGAGCAGTCCTCGCATGTTAACTCAACAAGAGAAAAAAGCGATAATGATTGCCGGCATCGCTGCCTTATTTTTTTTGGTCACCATTTTGTTTCGCGATGAACTGTATTTTGTCGCCCAAGCAAAACAATATTTATCTATACACACCATCTTAGAATTCCTCAGCATCACCGTCTCGTTGTCCATTGCGATTCAAGGGTGGATGATTTTTCCGCAACATTTATCCAGATATCGCTTATGGTATTCGGGGATATTTCTAATCATCGGTATCATCGACTTACTGCACACGCTTTCGTATAAAGGTATGCCTGGCTTAATCGTTATTGAAAGTTCTCCGCAAAAAGCTACATGGTTTTGGGTAGCCGCTAGATTAACGCAAGCGTGTATGCTGTTTCTGATCATGTTTGTTCCAGATAAACAAGTACAAAGCAGACAAAAAAAGACGGTGTTTATTTTTTCTCTTCTCTATATATTGGTTATTTCCTACATTATCATTCGCTATGAACAAACACTTCCGCTTCTCGTGATCGATGGGAAAGGCACAACGAATTTAAAAAATTTCTTGGAATATATTATTATCCTTTTTTATGTTTCCACCGTTTTTATGATATTGCTTTCTTACAAAAAACAGCCAAAAAAATCTTATCTTGATCTCATCTTAGCGTTTGTATTTTTAGTGTTAAGCGAACTTTTGTTTACATTGTATAAAAACGTATACGACGTACAAAATTTTTTAGGCCATTTGTACAAAGGAATCAGCTACATTTATTTTATGAAGGGAATATACATTGCGACGATTAAAGAACCATACGATGCCCGGAAAAAAGCAGAGGAAGAATTGAAAAAACGAGAAAAACATTTAAAAACGATCACCTCGTCATTAGGTGAGGGGGTCATCGTATTAGACAAAGCCAAAAAAATAACGTTTATGAACCAAGAAGCTGAGCGTTTACTCGGTTATCAAAAAGATGAATTATTAGAAAAAGCATTGTTCCAAAAAATTCATTGCGGCAGTGAAAATCAATGTGCTTCTCCTCGTGAATGTCCGATCCATCAGACGATGGAATTAAAAAAAGCATATCGCGTAGAAGAGGATTTTTTTGTGCGAAAAGATGGGACGCTGTTGCCCATTGCTTATGTCTCTACGCCGATGATCGACGATAACGGAGAAATAATCGGTTTTGTCGTTGTCTTTCGTGATATTACTGAGCGAAAAAAATACAATGAAAAAATTAAGTATCAAGCCTACCATGATGCATTAACGGATTTGCCCAATCGCCGCTACTTGATTGAGAAGCTAAAGAACGAACTGAAAAGTGCAGAAAAACATAACAGCCAAATTGCTATACTGTATTTGGATTTAGACAATTTTAAAAACATTAATGATTCATTTGGTCATGTGATGGGGGATTTATTATTAAAAAACGTGGCGCAACGTTTGACAACGATTCATCCTGATTGCTTTATCGCCCGTTTGGGTGGAGACGAATTTGCCGTTCTTTTATTCGGAAATTTCAATGTTGAGGAAATCGCTTGCAAAACCATTCAAATATTAAGCCAGCCGATTAAGCTTGAAAATAAAGAAGTCCTTATTACAACAAGTATAGGTATCAGCGTGTATCCAAAAGATGGAGATGACGAAATGACCTTAATTAAACACGCCGATATGGCAATGTATAATGCGAAAAAGAAAGGAAAAAACCAATTTTCATTCTATACGACCGAACTAGAACAACAGAGAACGAGAAAATCAAAAATTGAACAGCTGCTTCGTACCGCATTAGAAAACGAAGAGATTTCTTTATGTTATCAGCCGATTGTTGACACTGTTTCCAAACGGATTATCGGCTTAGAAGCTTTCGTTCGTTGGCACCATCCAGAGATCGGGGATATTCCGGCAAATGAATTTATCGCGGTTGCAGAAGAAAACGGTCTCATTGTATCGCTTGGCAAGCATATATTAATAACCGCTCTTCAAGATTTAAAACATTTGCACGAAATCGGATTTGATCATTTGTACGTCAGCGTGAACCTTTCCTTACGACAATTACGGCATCATGACTTTACCGCATTGATCAGTCAATTATTACAAAAAAACAAATTACAAGCAAACTATTTAGAACTAGAAATTACAGAAAATATTGCCCTATGCGATGAAAAACACGTCATCGATAGTATTCAAAAATTAAAAGATATAGGTGTCCGCATCGCGATTGATGATTTTGGAATCGGCCATTCCTCAATCGGATATTTACGAACCTTTTCCGTTGACACATTGAAAATTGATAAGTCATTCATTTTCGATATAACAACCAATCCAAATACCGCTCATTTGATATCTGCGCTGATCACGTTCGCGCATAACTTAGACTTGCAAGTGGTTGCGGAGGGAGTAGAAACAGCAGAACAGTTATGTTTCTTAGAACAACACCATTGCGATAAAATCCAAGGCTATTTATTTAGTCCTCCTGTTTCGTTTGAACAACTCGTTTCGCTTCTTCATAACAGTTCATCACGATGTTGAGCTAAAATGAAGACTGCTTTTAGTTGAGATTTTTCCATCTAAAAGCAGCCTCTTTTTTATCACTTTACAGTAATTTCTCCACCCATTCATCGGTAGGAAACGACGATGATACACAAATGCACGAAAATTTGTTAAAATTTTATATATATTCTGTCAAAAATCCAACGCGCCGTTTTTCGGAAGCCAAAGAGGCGTTCTTTCGTAAAAAAGATAAAGATTTATTTACATAAATTACACAAAATAACCAAATATGTGAAGTAACCTATATAGTAGAATAAGCGGTTTACCGCCCGTTTCATAACCGAAAGAATGGGGGAGAGAGCAGTGGGGAAGATAGAAGATGCCTTGCCTTCGTATGAAACGAAGAGGCGGCCGGGCTGGAAACTGTATGTTTCTTTGCCGGTTTTATCGTGGGCGTTGTATGATTTTGCGAATACGATTTTTTCCTCGAATGTGAATACGATTTTTTTCCCGCTTTATGTTTCGGAAACGGTGGGAAAAAGCGAGAGCTTGAACCAGATCGCCAGTACATTTATTTCGTATGCGAATGCGTTAGCCTCTTTCTTTTTAGTTGTATTTTCTCCTTTATACGGCACATGGATTGACCGGACTGGGAGAAGAAAGAAATGGCTTGGGATATTTACGGCTCTTTCGGTTGCGGCGACTTTGCTCATGGGCGTTGCCGGATATTCGAACGATGCGAATTTCATTTTTGGATTGCCGGCGTCTTTTGTCATAACCGTGTTTTTATTTGTCGTGGCCAAGTTTTTTTACCATTCGAGCCTCGTTTTTTACGATGCCATGATTTCTAGTTTAGGGAATAAACAGGAAATTCCGCTCATCTCCGGTTTTGGCGTTGCCGTCGGGTATGTCGGAACGCTTGTCGGGCTTGCCGTGTATCCGTTTGTTGGCGAAAAGGATTACTACCGGGCTTTTATTCCAAGCGCCATTTTATTTCTCCTTTTTTCTTTACCGCTTTTTTTCTTTGTCAAAGAAGAAGCCGCTGCGCTAAAGCAAAAGGCCGGATTTTTTGCGGGCTATCGGGATATTTATGCGACGTTTAAAGAAATGAAAAAGTATCAAAACATTTTTACTTTCATGATTGCTTATTTCTTTTTAAATGACGCTATAGCGACAACGATCGCCATCATGTCCGTTTATGCTAAGGCCATAGCCGGGTTTACGGCGGGGGAATTTATCCTTTTATATTTAGTTTCCACCGTTTCTAGCATTATAGGTTCCTTTCTTTTTGGCTATATTACGAGAAGCAAAGGGGCAAAAAAAGCAGTTTTGTATGTCGGCATCATGATGTGCGTCGCCCTGGCGATAGGGGCACTTGCTTTTTCTAAGCTTTCTTTTTGGATCGCTGGAAGTTTGTTCGGCGTCAGTTTAGGAGCGATGTGGGTCACTTCGAGAACGTATATTGTAGAACTTTCGCCGAAAGACAAACAAGGGCAATTTTTCGGACTGTTTGCTTTTTCCGGAAAAGTGTCAGCCATCATCGGTCCGGCGATTTACGGAAGCATTACCCTCCTTCTTCATTCGTATGGAAACATTGCCAATCGGTTGGCGATGGGGACGCTTTTGGTGATGGTGCTCCTTGGCATTTTCTTTTTGCGGCAGGTAAAGTCGCAGACGCCTGCCGAGCCGGGAAGCTGACGGGAGATTTTATGGAGGCCTGTTACTTGTCGGCCTTGAATTCCATGCGATTGATTTGTCGCAGTTTATGATACAATGGAAGAAATATCGACGGGAGATGAAAAAGTCAGCAGAAGTGCCGTGGTTGATGATGTTGTCGGTGGTAGACGTTTGAAAAAAGTGTGGGATGAAGAATTTGTTTATGAATGTCTAGCTTCGGCGGCTATCCCCTCGCGACGCTTCGGCCCCGCTGTGGCGGCGGCAGCCTCCTCGCGGGTCCTCCAGCGCGTTTCGGGGATAAGCGAGCCGCCTACGCTTTTCGATGAATTGGAGGAGTGGGCGATGAATGAACAAGAAATTCGCGAAGCGTTAGAAGAATGGGAGAAGTTAAGCGTCAGTCCGGAAAATCGATATGCGTATGAGATGCGGCTGAAATGGTTGCGCGACCAGCTTTCTAATCTTCTTGGGGAGCGGCGTGCCGGTTTGGAAGAAGGATTGAAGAAAGGGAGGGAGGAAGAACGGAAGAAAATGATCTGGCATATGGCGGCGAAAGGAATGACGGCGAAAGACATTGCCGATCTTACTGGCCTTGCGGAAGAGGAAGTGCGAAAGTGGATGAAATAGAATAGACACAACCATTGTATGGGTGCCTGTCATTTGTCGAATAAGCTTGGCAATGCTTAGACTTATTCCTCCAAAAAAGTGATGGAAACATGCGAAAAAGGAACGGGCGTAAGGCGGTATTGAATCTACCGACCGCCGCCCGGACGCCCTAGCGCGCCTTGTTACCTCATTGCAAAAAATTATGAAGAACTTGGCTGGAAAGCGGAATATTCGTTGGGATACAAATTATCGAAAGCGCGTGGAAATGGAATAGTCAAAAAGTAAGATAAACATAACAGCCTCCTGCTGAATGGGTATCAGCGGGAGGCTGTTCATATATGTTTTCTTAACTTCTTTCTTTAATTGATTCAATCAGTTTTGATATAGATGATAACCAGCGATAGTTATTAATGTGGTTCATAATCGTGTCATTATCTAATTCTTCATTAAGTAAGTCATTGGCAATCACATTTGGGTGTAGTTCAGAAGCTAGAAAGTATATTTGCTCTTTAGGTTGAGGAAGTATTTCGATTGCTGAAATATATTTATCTAAAAAGGTATTTACAAGGTTACGATTCGTTAAGAAATCATAGTTAGAATCAATTGATCGATTTAATAGTTGTTGTACATGCGTTTTTTCAATCCCATTGAACAGTGATGAAACTAAAATAAATACGTTGTCGCTTTCTACACCAAATTCATCTTCACTTAATGATACAATATCTTCAATTGCTTCGTAGAAACGTTCGCCACGGCAATAACCTAAGTCTGTCATATATTTTAATGTCGCAAATGCGCTATCTCCTTTATAAAAGACAAGAAGCCCGCCAATTTTTGAACGTTCGATTCTTAAACCGGCTATGTTTAAATGAGACGAAAAGAATTCTTCCAGTGCAAGCCCTAGTTTGATTGACACCCTTCTAGGAGCCTTTTTGTTTCGATTACTCCGGACGCGTTCGATTTCTTCATGAAGGTATACATCTGTTAATTTATTAAATAATTGTGCTTCTAAGTTAGGGGAAAGCTCATGAGTAACGTTTGATAATTTTTCCTTAAGGACATAGATGTCAGTTTCGTCAACAATATTGAATTCTTTGTTTTTAGCACCAGCAATCTTTTCCAATGATCTAGCAATTCGTTTAAGCGATTCATCAATGCTCAACAGAATGTTTTCTAAATTACTCAATTTAAACACCATCTCCCTTGATATAATTTTATCGAAAAAGAAATAAATTAAATCTACAGATATAATAATAAATTCCATATATTTCTGTCAATAGATATTTTTTATTTCTTTTAGATATAAATTTTATATCTGTTTCTGTCACTTGTCGAAGGCTATTCCGTCAACAAAGTCATTGAAACATATGAAAAAGTAACCGGCCGCAAATCCGTCATTGAATCCACCGACCGCCGCCCGGATGCCCCAGTGTGTCTTGTGGCGTCGTTGCAAAAAATTTATAAAGAGCTTGGCTGGAAAGCGGAATATTCGTTGGAACCAATCATCGATGCGTGTGGAAATGGCATCGTCGAAAAGGGTGAGGAGGGCAGGCGATTCTTGTTGCTAGGTTGGCTTGTTCGTTCGTTATAGCTTGCATGTTATAATCGTAATAGTAACGGACAACATACGAAGGGGAGGGAATAGTTGTGATCAAAGCCGTGCGAGGAGACATTACGAAACTGCAAGGCGTTTCCTACATTTGCAACGCGGCAAACGGAATCGGTCCGATGGGGGGAGGAGTGGCGGCCGCGATTCGCAAAGCCGGCGGCAAAGAGATTGAGGCAGAAGCGATAAAGGTTTGTCAGGAGCAAAATCCGATGCCAGGCGATCTTTATGTCACCCATGCGGGAACCCTTCCGTTTCAAGGAATCATTCATCTTGTGACGATGAAACAGCCGGCAGGGGCGACCTCTTATGACATTGTTAAAACATGTTTAAACAATTTAGTCGCTTACTGTCAACAACACGGCATTGACAAGGTGGCCCTTCCAGCGTTAGGAACAGGGGTAGGAAATTTGGATAAAACAAAAGTCGCAGCCATCTTCAAAGAAGTGTTGGAGCCGGTGAAAGACATTGAATTTATCGTTGTTGATATTGACGAAGAATTTATCACATTATTCGCTAGAAACGGCAATGTTTAAAAAGAGCGGAGCAACTTCTTTGGTGCTCCGCTCTTTTGGTGTGCTGGTTGGCATTATTCGCGCTTGTTCGGAGCTAAGGCGGTGGATTCCCGCTTGATCAGTTTCGTCGAAAGAAGAATTTCTTGAAAAGGTTCGTTTTTATTTTCCAGCCTCCACAAAAGAAGTTCAACCGCTCTTTTTCCATATAAATTGAGATCGATGTCCACGGTTGTTATTTTCGGAATCGAAATTTGCGAAAGTTGTCCGTTGTCGTAGCTGCATACGGACGCCTGGGCTGGAACTTTGATTCCTTGTTGCTGCAGGCTGGAACTAACGAAAAAGCCGAATCCATCATTGACGCAAAACCATGCCGTTGGCTGTTGCTTTAGCTGGCGTATATAGTGGGATATTACCTTTTCGTCTTCTTTAGCATGGTGAAATATGAATTCTTCCTTCGGTTCGATCCCGTAATCTTTAAGGGCAAGCAAATAACCTTCGTATCGCTCCTGATAGCTTGGCGAGCAGTCGATGTCCCCCACAAACGCAATCTCTTTATGGTTAAGCTCAAGCAGGTGCTGAACGGCCATATACGCTCCAAAACGGTTGTTGGTTAATACGGCGTCCGCCTGGATGTTCGGATGGTGGTGGTCGACGAGAACGGTGGGAATGCCCGTCGCAATGACTTTATTAATATATTTCGTGCTGATATGCGAAAGGATCAGGACGCCATCTACTAATTTATCTTCAATAAAAGAAGGCAAAATCAGCTCTTCTTTTTGTTTTTGGTTGATTGATTGAATATGCAGTTTCATCCCCCGCGATAATACTTCTTTTTCAATGCTTAAGTATATTTCGCCAAAAAACTTGAGTGAAAACGTGCGATCAGAGGCGATGAGGGCAATGCTTCCTGCTTTTCCTCCCCGAGGCTGTTTCCGTGATGCCGGATATTGGTACCCCATTTCTTTTGCAACGCGTTTTACTAGCTCTCTTGTTTCTTTGCTCACTCCATCTTTTCCCCGCAAGGCTTGAGAGACGGAGTTTTTTGATATATTAAGGCGGTCTGCGATGTCTTGCATCGTTACTCTTTTTTTCATTGTTTTTTTCATTGGCTACACCTACTGTCTTGATTTACTGCTATCCATTATACAAAAAAATCAGCTGCCGATTTTCAAATTTTTCTCGATTTCCTGAAGCAAACGGTTCATTGCCAGTATGATGATAAAGCAGAAAGGTCCAACGAAGAAATATATGGATAAAACGGAAAATGTAACGTTACTTACAACTTCATTATTACATGATTTTTATTTGTGGTCAATTACGGCATTACTGACAAAAATTAATTTTTTAGAGTAAACACGCATGATCAATAAAAGAATAATCTGTTATATATAAGGAAATTTTTATTAATGCCATTGAATGAAGGTATTGACTAAATGGTTTTGTAATGTGACAATTCCTATTATAATTTGTTTAGTAATGAAGAGCACAATTTCATTAATCATATATTATACAGATTTGGGAGGAGTGTTATGCTGTTTAGGAAACCTTCGCTCAAAACATGTGAGGCATTATTGGAAGAGTTCCGATATGCGGCGCAGCCGTTTAAGGCGGAAAAACTAGTGTTTACGGGCGTGGGAGAAAGAGACGTGTATAATATTTCCGCGCCGTTTGAAGATGAGGGAGAGCTGGTCATTGCCGGCCGAGTGGAGTCAAGAGATAGCGAACACTCGGAAGTTTATTTCTTTGTCGAGCGGGATGGGAAATGGACGCCAAGGGAAGGAGCGCCTGTTTTTGCCCTGCAGGATCCTTTTGTTTCGAAAGTTCATGGCCATTTAGTTTTCGGCGGGGTGCAAATTTTCCCTCATCCAACCGTCGAGGGCACTTTAAGCTGGAGAACGGTTTTTTACAGAGGGAAGAATATCGCTAGTTTAAAAGAGTTTGCCAAAGGTCCGGATGGGATGAAAGATATTCGCTTAGTCGAGCTGAAAGACGGGTCGATCGGCGTGTTTACACGCCCGCAAGGAGAAAAAGGAGGACGCGGAAAAATTGGATTTACCCGCATCGCATCGCTAGATGATTTGACGGCGGAAGTGATCGAAAACGCTCCGCTCTTGGATAATCAATTCATCGATGAAGAATGGGGCGGGGTCAATGAACTACACTTGCTTGCGAATGGGCTGGTCGGCGTTCTCGGACACATTGCTTATTTGGATAAAGAAGGCAACCGTCATTATTATCCGATGGTGTTTGTATTGAACCCGGATACGATGGAAACTTCGAATATCGAATTGATCGCGACGCGTTCGCATTTTCTCGAAGGCCCCGCAAAGCGGCCGGATCTTGTCGATGTCGTATTTAGCGGCGGGTTAATTCGGAAAAAGGATGGAACGGCGGACCTCTATGCGGGAATTAGCGATGCGGAAGCGCAAAAAATTACCATTGTCGATCCATTCATTAAATACGAAAGGCAGGAATAGACATGCACATTTATCGGTACGAAGAAAATCCGCTCATTACCCCGAAAGATGTTCCGCCCTATCATGAAGGATTTGAAGTAATCGGAACATTTAACGCGGGGGTGACGAAGTTTCAAGATGAGATTATTTTGCTTCTTCGCGTGGCGGAACGGCCGGTGTCGCATGATGAGAATATCGTGAAAGCGCCTGTGTTTAATCCCGATAAAGGGTTAGTGGAAATATACGAATTTCGCAAAGATGATCCAAGATATGATTTTTCCGACCCGCGGGTGATTAAGAACGCCTCGACAGGCCAGTTTGTTTACTTGACGTCTTTGTCTTATTTGCGCATTGCCCGCAGCAAGAATGGAAGACATTTTACCGTGGAGGACAAACCGTTTGTGTATCCGTCTAATCAACTCGAAGCATTTGGGATAGAAGACCCGCGCATTACATTGATTGACGGCACCTATTATATTTACTTCAGTGCGGTTTCTCCTAAAGGGGTAGGGGAAGCGATGGTATCGACAAAAGATTTTCAGCAAGTCACGCATCATGGGATGATTTTTGCGCCAGAGAATAAAGATGTGCTGATTTTTCCGGAAAAAATCAATGGAAAATACTACGCATTGCATCGCCCGGTACCGAAGAGCAATGGTTCGCCGGAAATATGGATTGCCGAGTCCGATAACTTGCTGTATTGGGGAAACCATCAGTTTTTGTTTGGATTGCGGGAAGATAAGTGGGATAACGGACGCATCGGCGGCGGAGCCGTTCCGATCAAAACGGATCGCGGCTGGCTTGAGCTGTATCACGGCGCTTCGAAAGATGACCGTTACTGTATGGGAGCGGTTTTACTGGATTTGCATGACCCGACCAAAGTGATCGCCCGTTCGGAAAAGCCGATTTTAGAGCCGGAAGCAGATTATGAAACGAACGGATTTTTCGGCAATGTCGTGTTTTCGTGCGGGGCGATTGTCGAAGGGGATATGGTGAAAATGTACTATGGGGTAGCGGACACTTCCATGGCTTGCGCCGAACTTCGTTTAAGCGAAATTTTGGATTCGCTTACGTATTTTTAACATTTTTCCCGATTCATCTCCCTTCCTCTAAACGGAGTAAAGGAGGGAGATGAATCGGGAAGTTTTTGATTCCTAAAAACGAACATATGTGCTATAATCAAATCAATGATCAGGCAAAGAGGGGAATGTTCATGCTTCGTGGCCAAAACGTTTTTCGGTACCTGTCACTGAAAGGAAAAGCCAAACCATGATGCCCGTGCCCACTCCCGTTTTTGTTTGAAGACAAACCGGAGCGAGACCGCAAGAATTGATGCAGTGCGACTTCATTTTCCAGAACTATTGGTGTTTATGGTATAATCAAGAAAATAACGGCATGGCCGAAATTGTAAAGAAGGTGGAACTATTGGCAATGATTTCGCGGAATGCTCCGTGCCCGTGCGGGAGCGGCAAAAAGTATAAGCATTGCTGCGGCAAGACAAAAACCGTTTCATTGCAGTCGATCGTGGAACGGGAGTTAGAGGAATGTGTGTTCGATGTATTGGCGTATGCTGCAGACCGTTATGAAGACGAGATCGTTCCGTTTCTCGAAGAGTGGCAGACGGAAGGGCTGCCGGAAGAGCTGGCGATTGGAATCGAACTGTTTGTCACCAACTGGGCGATTTTCTGCCTTCCGCTAGAGGGCGAAAACACAACGATTTTCGCTTCTTATTTGCAAGACCGGCGCAGTGCGCGCTGGCGTCCGGCGGTACGGACGCAAATCGAGTCGTGGCAAGGCGCGGTGCCGTCGTTCGACGAGCTCATCGGCCGCGATGGGGAGCGGAATTTGTTCGTCCGGGATGTGCTGACCGGGGAAGAAAAGCAGGTCCATATTTTCGAGGCCGATGAAGTGCCGGAGATGGAAGAAGGGGATATCCTTATCGGTTTATTAGTGCCATATGGACAAGCGTATACGTATTTCACGACGCTGCTTGCGTTTCCACGCGCTAGTGCCGGACGGTTGATCGCTGCACTGCGCCAAGAGCAGGAGCAGCACGGGGAAACCGATGGCCGCGCGTTTTTGCGCCACGCTTTTCCAGAGGCGATGGGTCTTGCGGTGAGACTGCTCATTTGGGAGTTTGTGCGGCAAATGGAATGGGAAAAGCCGGAGTACGAGGCGGTGATGCAGGAGCTGGAGCGCCGTTTCCCGAATGATCAGGAGGAGGCGCTGATGCAGGCGCATGCCATCTGGCGCACGTATTGCAATAAGGAGCATCCGCGTATTGGCCATCCAGCAGTATATGCGGCCGCCCTCCATTATTTCGTCTGCGCCATAGCGGGCGAGGAGGAGTTGGAGGAAGAGGAGGTCGCCTTCTTATACGAGGTGCCGCTTGACAAGATGTCCGCCAAAGTGGACGATCTGATGCTCTTTTCTTTCGACAACATGATCGATGATGACGACGAAGAGTGGGACGATGAAGATTTGGATTTTCTCGATGATGACGACTGGGAACTGGATGATGAGGAGGATGTCTTTGCTGACGATTATTGGGACCTTTCCGATGAGGACGGGTGGCTCTTCGATGACGATGGGGAAGAGGACGAAATCGACTTATTGTTTGACGAGCTGATGGCGAAAATGGAGGAGCTGCTCGAGCGGGAAGGCTGGGATGAGAAAAAGGTGATGAAATTAACCGAAGACCTGGTGGCCGAATGGGTCGCTGCAGGGGAGATCGATGAAGCTGATGCTGAGCTAGTCTGTGAGGCGATGCAAGCGCTGGCGCTCGAAGTGATGCGGGCGCAACACAAAGGCTAGCCGCGGCCGAAATCGAGAGCGCATGGACGATGGAAAAGCGATGTTTGACAGGATAGTGTGGCAGACGGAAGGGCTGCCGAGACGTTATGATGAAAAAGGGAATGGCTATGCGTTGGCCATTGATTGTAAAGGTGAAATCGGAAGGAACAGCTAGAAAGGTTGTTGAAATTTGTAACTGAATTATAAACAAAGGAAAAGGGATATCCCAAAAAAGGGCGTCCCTTTATTTTTTTAAGATGTATTGCTGCGTTCGTGAAATCAATCAAATTCCTAAAAATGTGTGAAAGTCCATTTCGTGTCGCTTTTTGGCGATAACTTCGGGCCGCCACTAAAGCGAAAAGAAACGGCTTTGGCGGCGCGAGAAGTGCTTCTTCTGTACAAGAGGGAGCGCTATTTCTGTCGATAGGTTTTCTGGACGCATAGACAGGAAAACAGTTTGTCCCCTCGAACTATTTAGTAGAAACATAGACGTGCTGGAGGGGATTGCTGTTGCGTTTACGGCGGATAAGATTGCTATTATTTTTGTTTTGCCTCGCCATGATGGCGGGGATGGCGCTGCCGGCGCTCGCGGCAAAAGATGAGAGACAGACGGTAGTCGTGACAGAAAAGGAAGTGAACGTTCGCCAAGGGCCGGGGATGCCCTATCGCGTTATCATGAAGGCCGATCAAGGAGAAACGTATCGTGTCGTTGAGGAAAAAGATGGATGGGTGAAAGTACAGGTAAAGCCAAATCAAGCAGGATGGGTCGCAAAACCATATATAGCTTATGTCCGCAAACAGGCTGTAGTGGCAGAGGATGGGCTGCGGGCGCGGGCTGCCCCAAGCCTTAGTGGAGATGTTATTGGCCGTCTTTCTCAAGGCCAGCTTGTTTACGTGGTAGAAACCAAGGATGACTGGGTGAAAGTCGTCACTTCTTCGCTTATTGGCTGGGTCTCCTCTTCTTATCTTTCCTCATACCATCGCCAGGACACGACAGCGAAAACTGGTTGGGTAACGGCAGATTCACTCAATGTGCGGGCGCAGCCGTCACTGACGGCAGAACGGGTTGGAAAAGTAACCTATGGGGAGCAGGTAACCATTACGGACAAGCAAGAAAATTGGTATCAAATCTTGATGAATAACGGCAAAGTAGGCTGGGTGTCCAGTGAATATATTTCTACTGCTTCGAAGACAGCGTCTTCTTTTGTGACCGTATTGTATCCTAATGTAAACATCCGTGCGCTTCCGTCCCTTGAAAGCCCTATTCAGGCGATGGCGCAATCCGGTGAGCGCTACCGCGTGCTCGGGAAAATCGGCAATTGGTATGAAATTGAACTGCCAAATGGGGCGCGAGGCTATATTGCCGGCTGGCTTGTTTCCGCTAGTACGGAGGATCAACGCGGCTCGAAAACATTAGAAGGAAAAACGATCGTGATCGATGCGGGCCACGGCGGCAAAGACAGCGGCACGACCAGCAAAACTGGATTGATGGAAAAGACGTTAACACTAAAAACGGTGCAGCTGTTAAAGAAAAAGCTCGAACCGTACGGGGCGAATGTCGTGTTGACGCGCTCCGATGACCGTTACCTCACCCTGCAAGAGCGGGTGGAAACGGCATACCGCCATCACGCCGATGCGTTTATCAGCATTCACTACGACAGCTCCAAAGACCCGAATGCGGCGGGAACGACAATCTATTATTACGATCTGTTTTCTGACTACTTGTTTGCCTGGTCGTTTCATGAGCCGTTTTCGCGCATGATGGCGATTCCGTTCCGCGGCATCAGCTTCGGAGACTATTACGTCATTCGCGAAAATAAATTGCCATCGGTGCTGATGGAGCTCGGATATTTAAGCAACCCGACCGAGGCAAGCATCATTGCCACCGATTCCTACCAGCAGCAAGTCACCGATGCGATTGTGAACGGGGTTCGCAATTATTTTGATTAAACGATGAAAAGGCGGGGATTCGTTCTCCTTTAGAAGAGAGGATCCTGCCTTTTTTGATATCTCCATTGCATCCTCAACTATCCACTATTCCCCGCGACACAGACCGCTTTCACACGTATTTTATTGGCGTGAAGATGTGGAACATTTCCTTTGGCAATGGCATTCATACTAGATTTTTTTAATTGTCTTGATTGACGAAATTGCAAAAAAAATGTAATATTAAAAAAGTCGTAATTATACAAAAATAATAAATTCTGACGCAAACCGAGATAAGATGATTTTATTTTCGAAATATTATAAAGATCATAGGTGGAGGCATCTTAGATGAAGAAAAAAGACATTTTCTTTACAGGGTTAATGCTTTTTGCCTTGTTTTTCGGGGCAGGGAACTTAATTTTTCCGCCGTATCTTGGCATGGAAGCGGGGAAAGCGGTTTGGCCGGCGATTTTCGGGTTTGTCGTTACTGGGGTGAGTTTGCCTATTTTGTCTGTTGCTGCTATTGCGCTAGCCAAAGATGGGATTCAATCGATTGGGAATTATGTTCATCCTCTGTTTAGTTCATGCTTTTCGCTTGCAGTCTATTTAGCAATCGGTCCGTTTTTCGGGATCCCGCGAGGAGCGAACGTCACTTATGAAATGGGAATCAAACCGTTTTTCAACGGGAATGACGACACGTTATCGCTGTTAATATTTACTATTATTTTTTTCGTGGTCGTTTATTGGTTAAGCTTAAATCCGTCGAAGCTGGTCGATCGCATTGGGGAAATATTGACGCCTATTTTGCTTCTTTCTATTGCCGTTCTTTGCGTCGCAGGGATCATCCAGCTGCAAAATCCGCTGCAAGCACCGACGGAAAAATATGCTTCCGCCCCGTTTTTTAAAGGATTTATGGAAGGGTATTTAACAATGGATACGATCGCGGCGCTTGCGTTCGGGATTGTCGTTGTAAACGCGTTAAAAGATCGGGGCGTGCGTCAGCAATCGTCAATGGTAAAAGCCACTATTCAAGCAGGGCTGATTGCGGGAATAGGCTTGGCGTTAGTTTACATAGCGACCGCGTTGGTCGGGGCAAAAATGACTTTAAATGGTCCATTTGAAAATGGCGGGGATTTATTATCGAATGCGGCTGCGCTTTTATTTGGCAGCGGCGGGAAGCTGTTGCTTGGCGTCATTGTCGCCTTAGCGTGTTTAACGACCTGCATCGGGTTAACCGCGGCATGCGCGCAATATTTTCATGAAATAAATCCAAACATATCGTATAAAACCTATGTGACGATCATTACGATTTTCAGCTTAGTCGTTTCGAATTTAGGATTAAATCAACTGATTTCAATTTCCGTTCCGGTGTTAACGATGATTTATCCTTTAGCCATTGTGCTTGTCATCATGTCGTTTTTTCATCGCTTCTATCAAGGTTCGGCGAAAACGTATGGGATGGCTTTGCTGTTTACCGCCGTGTTCAGCGTATACGATGGCTTGAACGCGTTTGGCATGGAGGCCAAGTGGCTGGAGCCGTTATTATCTTGGGCCCCATTTTTCTCGGTTGGATTAGGATGGTTGGTTCCTGCCATCATAGGGGCAATCATCGGCTTTATGATAGACAATATCGTCTTAAAGCAGCATAGGACAGCGTAAAAGAAGACGGGGCGGGAACGGCCGCTCTGCTTCGGCATGGCGTCTGACGTTAAGAGAGAAAAGAAAAGGAGAGCTTGTCACGGTCAGAAGTGAACGGCTTTCCTTTTTGGCTTTTTCTAGAATCGGAAGTGCAACTATATAAGTTAAACTTGAAAATTCTGCTTTTTGCGGAATAATAGTTTGTGTTCAATTTTTTTGACTATGAAAATATTTTTCTCCGACGTTTGTTCTTTCAGGCGACGTAAGCATTCTTGCTTATGTCGATATAGAATACCATTTGGTTCATAAGAATTATAAAAAGCAGCTTGATTTTTTCTGTGTTTTTTGTGAATATAAAATAAAAATATTCATATAAACATAAAGAAGGGAAT
Organism: Parageobacillus sp. NEAU-HV-2; assembly: GCF_059115485.1. NCBI lineage: Bacteria > Bacillati > Bacillota > Bacilli > Caryophanales > Anoxybacillaceae > Parageobacillus > Parageobacillus sp. NEAU-HV-2. Next base: position 67,997 of record NZ_JBXUJJ010000011.1, on the reverse strand, counting down.
GATTCCATGCCTCGTAAGTTTCGTGAGGATGAGAAAGAAGCGATACGTCAGGCGTTGCTAGAAGCAGCAAAAACGATGTTTCGTCAATACGGCATCCAAAAAACAAGCGTTGCCGCATTGACAGAAGCTGCTGGCATTTCACAAGGAGCATTTTACTTATTTTTTCCCTCCAAAGAAGCGTTGTTTTATGAAGTATTTCGAATGGAAGAACAAAAATTAAAAGAGGTGTTATTGGCTGAGTGGACGGTAAGGCCGTTAACGCAAGATCGATTTGCCGAGATGCTCATGCAAGCGGTAAAGTCGATCGAGCAAGAACCGATTTTACGTCTAATGATTGACCGGAAAGAGTATGAATGGTTAATGCGCAAATTGCCGCCAGAATATGCCGAACGACATACAACGGAGGACGAAAATGTACTGGTACCTCTTATTGAACAGTGGCAAGACGAAGGCGTTATGCTAAAAGAAGATCCTCGTACCATCGTTGCGGTGATTCGCAGTTTCTTTATGCAGCTTTTGTTCCGGGATGAGATTGGGGAAAAGTTTGACGAAGCGGTATTGCTTCAGGCGAAATGTCTGGCGAAGGGGCTGATTATAAAGTGATCGAAGTCAGGCAGCTAACATATACGTATCCGAAACAAGCGCAACCGACATTAAAAGGATTGGACTTTCATGTCAATCGAGGTGAAATCTTCGGATTGCTTGGGCCGTCGGGCGCAGGCAAAAGCACGACGCAAAAAATTCTGATCGGACTTTTGAAAGGATATGAAGGCAGCATCAAAGTGAATGGGAAAGAATTGGCGTTACTGGGGCGCGAATATGCAGAGACGATTGGTGTTGCCTTTGAAATGCCCAATTTTTACGTAAAAATGACGGCTTATGAGAATTTAGCGTTTTTCCGTTCACTTTATCGCTGCGAATCCGAAGATATGGAAACCTTGCTGGAGGCGGTAGGATTGAAAGAGGCGATGCATCAAAGGGTCGGTGATTTTTCGAAGGGGATGAAGATGCGTTTAAATTTTTGCCGCGCGTTTTTGCATCGCCCATCGATCGTGTTTTTAGACGAACCGACATCTGGGCTCGATCCAGTAAACATCACAAAAATAAAAGCCTTTTTGCGCAAACAGAAAGAAGCGGGAAAGACCATTTTGATTACGACCCATGATATGGCATTTGCCGAAAGCGTCTGCGATCGTGTCGCATTTATGGTGGATGGCGAGATTGTGCTGATTGATTCACCGCAAGCGCTAAAAGTGAAAATGGGGGAGCCAGTCGTGCAAGTGACGTATTTAGATAATGGGGAAATGAAAACGGCAGAGTTTGTTCAGGCGGGATTAGGGAATAACGAAGCGTTTTTCCAACTGCTCCGGGAAAAGGAAATTGTAACGATGCATACGAAAGAAGCGACGCTAGAAGACATTTTTGTGCGCGTTACAGGGAGAGAAGTCGCATGATGTGGCAGTTAATCAAGCAAGACGTTCGCTTTCAGGCGCGGCATGGTTTTTACATCGTTTATGTATTTGTCAGCTTGTTTTATATATGGATCCTGCGATGGATGCCGCTGGATGTGCGAAAGTATGCAGCTCCAGTAATTGTTCTCATGGATCCGGCAGCCGTAGGATTTTTTATTATTGGCGCTGGAGTGTTGCTCGAACGGAGTCAGGGGGTGCTTGATCCGTTATTTGTCACTCCGATTCGTTTGCGACATTACATTTGGTCAAAAGCGTTGACACTTGCATTTCTTGGGTTTGTATCCGGTGAGGCGGTGATGGCCGGTTCCTTTGGGATTAGCGGGATGACCTGGCTGGGGAGTATTGGATTGTATGCGATTGCGGTCATTATGTCGCTGTTTGGCTTGGCGCTTGCTGTTCGGGCGAGAACCGTCAATATATTTTTCATTCAAGCTTCGTTTGTCATGATCGTATTGCTATTGCCATTGTTGACGTATTTTCATTTGGTTTCTATCCCGTTCGCCTCTGTTTTGCCAACAGCCGCCGCGCTTTGTCTGTTATCGATCCGTTTAGAATCACTATCATGGATGGAAGGAGCAGCGATTGGAATAAACTTGGGTCTATGGTTAGCAATGGCGTATCAGTTGGCATACAGGGCATGTGAGCGGTACTTGATGCAAGTAGGGGAGGGGAGATGATGTGGCATGCTTGGCTTTCGCTGGACCGTAGACAGCTGCTTCGCGATCCGATATTGCTGATGGCAGGCATTTTGCCATTATCGTTCATGTTGGTGATCGCCAAAGGATTGCCTTGGCTCGAATTAGTAACACCATTTGCGATCACACCACATCTTCCATATTTGTTTAGCATTTTTCTATTGATAACGCCAATCACGGTCGGAATGATGCTTGGTCTCCTGATGTTAGAGGAACGGGATGAATCGCTTGTTATGTATTTTGCCGTTACACCGCTGGGGAGAGGGCGATATATAGCATTTCGCATGGGCTTGCCATTATCAATGGCGTTTGTTTTTTCTATTTTACTTGTAATTGTATTTCCTGCTCCGACGCTTCATCGTTGGGAAGTTTTTCTGCTCATTATCACCAGCGTATTAGAAACGCCGCTGATGGCGCTTGCAATGCTATCCTTTGCCTCCAATCGCTTAGAGGGCTTGGCGGTTGCAAAAATGTTGAATTTCATATTACTGCCGCCGATTGTATTGTATTTCTTTGCAGCCAAATGGCGCTTGCTCGGTTTAATGGCGCCAACGTATTGGATATCTGAATCCGTCTTAGCATTGGCGGAAGATAGTGTAAAGTTTTGGGGCTATTGGCTAGGCGGTACGGCGTATCATCTGCTTTTGATATGGTGGCTGTTTTCCAGATTCAAACGATTGCTTCATTAAGGGGGCTCCCCTATCACGTTAAAACGATAAAGGGGAGCCCCTTTTTACTCTATTTTCAAATTTGTGATATTACCTCATACAGATCATTCGCCATTCGTCGATCATCTTGAGGGAATGTTAAAAGAATTGGATCGCTTTCTTTGTTCATAAAATATTACTAGAGGAAGAGCGGGATCTCTTCCTCTAGCTTTGGTTCATTAATAAAATGTTTCGTTCAATTCCCAAGATTCAACGATCGCATAAGCCGTTTGCGGGTCAAATCCTTTACCGATTAAATAAGTCATCGCCGCGACTTCTTGCAGAGCGTGTGCAAACGAGGTATCCTTTGCTTCCTTCAAGCCGTATTGAACAAAAGGAGCAATCGTGTTGAGTGTTTGGTCTTTTAGCTGAGGATACAAAGGTTGTTTTATTTGCTGGTGTGCGATCATCTCGGATTGTGGATATTGCGGAAATTGCTGATATTGCGGAAATTGCTGATATTGTGGATAGGCCCCCATTTGCTGTTGTGGATAATAGGGCATTTGATAAGGAGTAGGGTAATAATAATGCATGGGTAAACTTCCTTTCTCATCATTGACGTTTTTCATTCAATTGTATGATATGCTCCGCGTTTGTCTATTGTACTGGACATATGTCTATTTTTTAGGTTAATGCCTTCCATCCTTTCTGCAGAACGGTAAATGCTCCATATCATGCAGGGTTGACAAATGTTTTTTGTTTTTGTAATTTGTATATACAATTATTTACATGTTGGAGTGGATGGTTGTGAATGAATATTTTTGTCAATGTCTTTATTTTACGGCGAATCGCCTAGCAAGAATTATGAATAAAATGGCGGAAGAAGAGTTTGCGCCGCTTGGGCTTTCACCGACATATGCGTTTTTATTAATGGCAGTAAAAGATAAGCCGGGAATAACGCAAAAAGAGTTAAGCGAAATTCTCCATATTGCTCCGTCAACAAGTACGCGCTTTGTGGAAAAATTAGAAATGAAAGGGCTTGTGCAAAGAAAAAATGAGGGGAAGCTCACGCTCATTTATCCGACGGAAAAGGGATTGGCGATACAGGAAGAAATAAAAAGATGCTGGAATAATTTGTATGTTCGTTATTCAGAAATTCTTGGCGAGGAACGTGGTGTGAAATTAACTAGCGAAATAGATGAAGCGTGCAATGAATTAGAAAAGTAAAATTTTTTTAACCAATTGATTGTATGTGCAAACAAATGATAATATTTGTATGTACAAACAATCGATTAAAGATGATGAAAGGAAGGACTGTGAATGAAAGTATTAGTCATTGTTGCCCATCCTAATTTGGAACAATCTCGCGTAAACAAAACATGGATGAATCGCCTTGCTCAAGAAGAAAATATAACCGTTCATAATTTATATGCGGCATATCCTGATTGGAACATTGATGTGGAAAAAGAGCAACAGTTATTACTTGAGCATGATCGCATTGTTTTTCAGTTCCCGCTCTATTGGTACAGCACGCCTGCGTTATTAAAGCAGTGGCAAGATGTAGTGTTAACCTATGGTTGGGCATACGGCTCAGAAGGAAATAAACTTCATGGAAAAGAATTTGTTCTTGCCATTTCAACGGGAGGACCTGAAACTGCTTATCAAGCAGGCGGATATAACCACTATTCAATGAGTGAAATTACACGTCCTCTTCAAGCCATGGCCAATTTAACAGGCATGCATTTCTTGCCATCATTTATTGTTTACGGTGTAAGAAACTTAACGGACGAACAGCTTCAAGAAAGCGCGGAGCAATTAGTAAAACATATTACCAATCCGCTATTGCGTTTGGGACGTTAAATGGTTTCTAGTTCTGATGAAAAGATGATGAAAAGAGGGGGCGAATAATCAGCTCTCCCCGATTTTATGGATTTATTCTAGGTTAAAGGGGGGCTGGCCTCCGTCGCATGTGCGTACCAAAGTTTTGTTCCATGAAGATTTCATATGATCTTCAAAAAAATGGTGAGAGAAGAAGGAAAAACAGAGAAAAAAGCATGGAACAAAAATCGAAATAAGAGATATAAATGCTTTTAGAGCAATGAAATCATTCGATTACAGCATTACCAAAGCAGTTTCCTTCGTGAGATATGTGCTTGTGGTAATGCTTTTTTCTTTTGCCGAATTCTGAAATAATGAGCTTATCCACTTTGATCTCATTTATGTCTCCATCGTTTCATCCAATGGTTTTCCGCTTCCTTACCTCTAAGTAATGAATGGTTATGCCTAAACAAGAAACCTTCCAAACTGGAAGAAGATGTTTCTCCTTGTTTTATTTTTTTTGTCAGGGCACTCTTTATTTTTCCAGGGTATGATGAATGTTTCTTTTACAAACATTTAACCTTGGATTGATGTGGGATTAATAAATGGTTAATAGAATAGAAATTGAAAATGCAACAAAAAACAAAATAAAGTCACAAAAAACAAAGGAGGCTATCTGATGAGTGAGGCGTGGAAGCGTCAATGGAAGAAGTCTATTGCAGCAGCAATCTTAGGAGCTAGTTTAGTAGGATTAAGTGCGTGCGGTTCTTCAGGAACAGCAACAGAATCATCGAAAGCAGTAAAAACGGACAACTTAACACTAGAAGAAATTACGAAAAAAGCAAAAGAAGAAGGAGAAGTAAATAGTGTCGGAATGCCGGACAGCTGGGCAAACTGGAAGGAAACATGGGAAGAAATTAGCGCTAAGTATGGACTGAAGCATACAGATACCGATATGTCGAGTGCCGAAGAAATCGCAAAAATGGAAGCGGAAAAAGAAAATGCAACCGCTGATATTGGGGATGTAGGTATTGCCTTCGCTCCAATCGCAGAGAAAAAAGGAATCACTCTTCCGTATAAAACATCTTATTGGGATGAGATTCCAAGCTGGGCAAAAGATGATAATGGTGACTGGGTAGTTGGATATCAAGGAACCATTGCATTTTTAACGAATAAGGAGCGGGTTCATAATCCTCCTAAATCATGGGAAGATTTGTTAAAAGGGGATTATAAGGTACAAGTTGGTGACGTACAACGAGCTGCACAAAGTCAAATGGCTGTGTTGGCTGCGGCGATTGGACACGGCGGAGATGAAGGGAACATTCAACCAGGGATTGATTTCTTTGCAAAATTGGCAAAGCAAGGACGCCTGCAGCAATCTAGCACGGATATTCTCCCATTGCTTGAAAAAGGAGAAGTAGACGTGGCGATCCTGTGGGATTTTAACGCCATTGGCTATGCGGAGAAGATCGGCCGTAGTCGTTTTGACATTACCATTCCTAAAGAAGGTTCCGTTGTGAGTGGTTATGCAACAATTATCAACAAGTATGCGAAACATCCTCATGCCGCCATGTTAACAAGAGAATACATATTAAGCGATGAGGGACAAATTAACTTGGCGAAAGGGTACGCACGTCCAATCCGAGATGTCAAACTTCCTAAAGAAGTGGCAGCCAAACTGATTCCGAAAGAACAGTACAAAAATGCAAAACCGATTAAAGATTATTCTGTCTGGGAACAAACAGCGAAAGAACTGCCGCGGAAATGGCAAGAAGAGGTGCAAATTTATGTTAAATAAAGTGATTGAAGTCGTGGTGGACGGCTTACGATATGACAAAGCTTGTGAATGTTTCGGTTTTTTACAGCATCTTGTCGAAACGAACCAGGCTGCTCTTTATAAAGTAAAATCCGAACTTCCAAGTCTTTCGCGTCCCCTATATGAAGTATTGTTAACAGGCACACCTTCATCGATCAATGGTATTACAACGAATCAAACTGTTCGGCTTTCTAATCAGAAAAGTGTGTTTCATCTTGCCAAAGAAAATGGATTAAAAAGCGCTGCGGCAGCTTATTATTGGGTCAGTGAACTATATAATCGCGCTCCGTTTCATTTCATCGAGGACCGTTATCAAGCGGATGAAACAAAACCAATTCCATACGGAATCTTTTATTGGGAAGATGACTATCCAGATTCACACTTATTGGTGGATGCGGAATCGTTGCGTTTAAAATATGACCCTCATTTCTTATACATTCACCCAATGGGAGTCGATTTAAAAGGAGAAATGTACGGTTCGGAATCCAAAGAATATCGTGAACAAGTTTTAAAAGTCGGCAGTTTGTTAGCGCAGCTTTTACCAACATGGATGAAGGAAGGTTACCATATTGTCATTACATCTGATCACGGAATGAGTGAAACAGGAAACCATGGCGGCACTACAGACGGGGAAAGAGATGTTCCATTATTCGTGATCAGTTCAAAAGTGACCCCAGGCATTTATGATGAGGTGGTCCCTCAGCTAGCAGTAGCCCCGCTTGTTTGTCAGCTGCTTGGGATCCAGCCTTCAGAGAATATGATTTCTTATCGTTTGCCGGGATTCAAAGAAAAAACGACCGTTGCCCATTAAAGAAGCAACGATCGCAAAAACACGTTACCCTCCTAATTATTATATATATTTGAGTCGATCTGGCAAATTTGCCAGATCGATTCTGCTGTTATGGAGCATGTAGAAGGAGCGAAAAACATGAGAAAACAGAAAAATCAACAATTATATTTGTTGGCTTTGCTGCTTCCATTTATCGTGCTTGTTCTGTCCTTTGAGCTTGGTCCCTTATTGGGGATTATACAAAGCAGTTTTCTTTCTGATGATGGCCAAAGCTTTTCATGGAGCCAATATGTAACCGTCTTTAAGAGCAAATTCTATTTACAGGCTGTTCGAAACAGCGTGATGATCTCCTTATTCTCTGCGGTTGCCTCGATTATTGCAGCGACCGTAGCTGCATATTCGTTTACAAAGTTCCCACGCAAGGTGCAAGACCGCCTATTAATGATTGCGAATATGACGTCGAACTTTGAGGGAATTCCATTGTCGTTTTCGTACATTATTTTGTTGGGGAATAACGGGTTATTTACTTTGTTATTTGCAAAACTTGGCTGGGATGTATTTTCTAAATTTAACCTTTATTCATGGACGGGATTAATCCTTGTCTATATTTATTTCCAAATTCCTTTGGCTATTATGCTTTTGTTTCCTGCTTATAAAGGGATTCAGAAGCAGTGGCTGGAAGCCGCTTCGTTATTAGGGGCATCCAAATTCGCTTTTTGGAGATATATAGGCATACCTGTGTTGCTGCCGAGTATTGTTGGTACATTTAGTATTTTATTTGCCAATGCCATGGGAGCTTACGCCACTGCTTATTCGTTAGTGGGAAGCAACTATAACTTACTGTCGATTCAAATCGCATCATTAGTTGCCAGCGATGTTACGTTAAATCCTCAATTAGCCAGTGCACTCAGTGTGTTGTTGGTAGTAACCATGTTGGGAGCAATGTGGTTAAACGAGCGGATGATGCGACAAGTAAGGAGAGATTTAAAGTGAAATCTTCGATGGCTATTCATAGATGGATTGTAGGAATTGTGATTATTTATTTGCTCATTCCTCTCTTTGCCACCCTCCTTTTTTCATTGGCAGGGAAGTGGGATCACACCATGTTGCCCGAAACATTTACATTGAAATGGTATAGTGAGCTATTTCAAGATGAGCGGTTTTTTCTAGCCTTGGAGCGAACCCTTTTTCTGATTGCTGGATCTGTTGGAATAAGTGTCGTATTGATGGTCCCAACGATTTTTATTGTTACGGTTTATTTCGGCAAATGGGAACGGCTGCTTCAAGGAATCGCCATGCTTCCATATGGCATTCCGCCGGTTGTCGGTGCCGTTGGTTTAATCAAACTATACTCTTCAGGTCCGGTCCCTATTTCCGGAACGCCATGGATTTTGATCGGCGCTTATTTTGTGATTATGATGCCGTTTATGTATCAAGGCATTCGAAACAGCATGCGCACTGTCAACGCCAAGGAGCTCGTTCACGCGGCTGAATTGCTCGGCGCCACGAAGTTTCAAGCTTTCAGGAAAGTCGTTTTACCGAATATTATGTCTGGAATCTTAGTTTCTACGTTATTATCTATTGCGATGTTATTTGGAGAATTTGCCTTTGCCAATCTTCTTGTCGGGGGACGATATGAAACAATCCAAATTTATTTATATCAACAATTAAATCAAAGCGGTCATCTAGCCAGTGCGGTGGTCATTACCTATTATTCTTTTATTTTGCTCATTACGTGGGTAATTCTACGAATGAAGAAAAAACAACATTAAAAAAAGACGAACAATGCTGGTATAGAGGGGGAAAACACATGAGTTTTTTAACAATCGATCGCGTTTTTAAACGTTATGATGATCATGTCGTGCTAAATGATATTTCATTGTCATTAGAAAAAGGAGAATTCGCTACATTACTCGGACAAAGCGGATGTGGAAAAAGTACATTATTACGTGCGATTGCGGGACTTGTCGACATCGATTCAGGAAATATCATTCTTGATGGAAAAGATATTACTCATTTATCCCCACGAAAAAGAGAAGTAGGAATGGTGTTTCAATCATACGCTTTATTTCCTAATATGACTGTTTTTGAAAATATTTCCTTTGGTCTTAAAATGAAAAAAGAAACAGACAACAATATTCAATCAAAAGTCAAACAAATGATTGATTTAGTGAATTTGAATGGAAAAGAAGATTACTATCCGCATCAATTATCTGGCGGGCAACAACAACGGGTGGCTCTGGCTCGCAGCTTAGTGATGGAACCGAAAGTGTTGTTATTAGATGAACCGTTAAGTGCGTTAGATGCGAAAATTCGTAAAAACTTACAAGCTGAATTGAAGCGAATTCAAAGAGAACTAAAAATTACGACTATTTTCGTCACCCATGATCAAGAAGAAGCAATGACGATGTCGGACACCATTTATATTATGAACGAAGGACGGATCGTTCAAGCGGGCATTCCTTCTGAAATCTACACATCTCCAAACAGTCCGTTTGTTGCTAACTTTATTGGAAACTATAACGTTCTGCCGATGGAAAAATTTCAACGATTGATTCAAGAAAATATTCCATTTCCAGGAAGTCAAGTGGCGATTCGTCCTGAAGTGATTGAGATTTTAGAAGACGATCATCCTTCCCTTTTCTCGGAGGATCACTGGATCATTAAAGGAACCATACAAGACATATGGATGACCGGAAACGTATTAAGATATGATATTCAAGCAGAAGATATCACATTGCGAGTAGACCATTTACACCAACAACGTCATGTATTCCACCCTGGAAGCCATGTTTATATTTCGATTCCAAAATCAGAATGTATTGTGTTATGAAAAAGAGGAGTAGATGGGAATGTTGTCTGAAGAGCGAAAAAACGAAATTTTAAATGAGTTAAAGCGTACTGGAAAAGTAAAGGTGATCGATTTAGCGAGACGATTTCAAGTATCAACAGAAACGATTCGAAGAGATTTGGATATCCTTGAGAAAAAAGGGTTTTTAAAGCGGGTTTATGGGGGAGCCATAAGAAAGTCGTATGAAGCGGAGGAGCCTCCTTTTATTCAACGCAAAAGTGTCAATCAAGAAACAAAAATGAAAATCGGGAAAAAGGCAGCCGAGCTAATTTCGGATGGCGATACGATTGTCATTGATGTCGGGACGACAACATTGGAGTTGGCAAGAGCGATTAAAAACAAAGAAAATATCACCATTTTAACGAATTCGCTGCCTGTGGCTCATGTGCTTACAGATGCCCTTAACCAGCATCAGTTTACAGGAGAGGTTTTATTATTAGGAGGCATTGTAAATCCGAAGCAACAGTCGATTAGCGGACGTTTAGCAGAAAAAATGCTTGAGCAGTTCCATATTGATAAAGCTTTTATTTCAGCGGGTGGTGTCTCGCTTCATTACGGAGTGAGTGACTATGACTTACATGAAACACTTGTTACGCAAACGATGATTCAAGTATCAAAAGAGACGATTTTACTCGCAGACTACTCAAAGTTTGGAGTGAATAGTTTTTGTAAAGTGTGTCCATTAGAAGATTTGGATGTGATTGTCTGTGACCATCCTTTACCGAAAGAATGGGAACATATACCGCAATTAAAAGAAATTACTTGGATTACTGCTGAATAAGAGTTTCGTATAAACATTGATTAGAAATTGAACATACAAGAAAAAGGAGATTGGTTATGTCTCTCATTGCACTTGATTTAGATGGAACCGTATTAAATAATCGTAACGAAATTAGTGAAGAAAACATAAAAGCGATTGAATATGCACAACAAAAAGGAATGGAAGTGGTGATCGCTACAGGAAGAGCTTATTTTGACGTTCAATCTATTCTAAAAAAGGCTGGGCTTTCCGCACCAGTAATCGGTACGAACGGTTCGACCATTCATACAAAAGAAGGAAACTGCCTTTTGCAAGTACCTATTGAGGAAAATGTGGTAAAAGAGCTGGTTGAATGGCTTGATCAACATCAATATTACTATGAAGTATTTACTGATAAAGCAATTTTTACTCCGAAACATGCTAGAAATCTTCTGATGGAAGAGCTAGATAAGGTGAAACATCACAATCCAGCGATGAATGCGAATGAGCTTAAGGAGATTGCTAAAAGACAATTCGGCCAAGAAGGCTATGTATTTATAGAAAACGTGAACGACTTGTTTTTGGAAAAACGTCCATTTTTGAATGTGCTGGCGTTTTCTTTTGAAAGGGATAAATTAGAAACGTTTTTGCACCAATTTCAATCTAACCAACATTTAACCATTGTTTCTTCCGGCGAGTATAACTTGGAGATTCACAGCCGGCAAACTTCCAAAGGGATTGCTTTAGAAACGTTTTCACAATTCCGTGGGCTTTCGTTAGACCATGCAATGGCAATTGGTGACAGCATCAATGACTTATCCATGTTTGAAAAAGTAAAATATCGTGTGGCAATGGGAAATGCAAACGAGAAAATTAAATCCGTATGTAATATGATCACTGATACGAATGATGAAAATGGGGTTGCCAAGGCGATCTATACATATATGGAGAAGGTGGACTCTTTGTTATCATTGAGCTGATTTTAAAGCGGAATACTATTGCCTCTGCTTGAAAATGGCGCGGCCGAAAGGGCAAAGTAAATAGAAAAGCCTCCTGCTGAACGAGTTTCAGCGGGAGGCTGAATTTTTTTAGAAAAAGAACATTTCCTTGGATCTCTCATATGGAATTTCATGTGAAAGATCGGCGGCGCCCGCATCCACAATCGCGGAAAATGCAAAGGAGGGGCGTGATCAGTTATAATAATATTATATGAAAATGAGAACGATCGTAAACAAATGCGGGCGTTTGGCAGAAATGATGGGTTATGGACGGCCGTATGCCATGATTTCTTCTGCCATGAAGCGCATTTGCGAGCGGAGTAAACCATCAAAGGTGTGATCGAATATGGATATTGCCGTAGCGGGTGTAGGATATGTAGGACTAGTCACAGCCGCGTGTCTGGCGGAAATGGGGCACAGGGTGGCATGCATGGATGTCGATGTTGAAAAAGTGATAATGCTTCAGCGCGGAATGTCTCCGATCTATGAGCCTGGTTTGGAGGAGTTAGTAAGAAAAAATCGTGGGCGGCTGTTGTTTACGACCGATTATGCGGCGGCGTATCGGCAGGCAGACGTCATCATCATCGCTGTTGGTACTCCGGAAGAGGCGGATGGAGCGGTGAATTTGCGCTATGTGTGGGAAGTGGCGCGGCAAATTGCCGAAGCGGCGGAAAAAGACTGTGTGGTGGCGGTAAAATCTACCGTTCCCGTCGGTACGAGCGATGAAGTGGCGCACTGGATCGATAAACATCGCAAACACCCCGTGCATATCGAGGTTGTCGCTAATCCTGAGTTTTTATCGCAAGGAACGGCGGTCCACGATACGTTATATACGTCGAGGATCGTGTTAGGAGTCGAATCGCCCTATGCCGAGAAGGTAATGAGGAAAGTGTACGACCCGTTTGCGCTTCCGTATGTGGTGACGGACCGGAAAAGCGCAGAAATGATTAAATACGCTTCCAACGTCTTTTTGGCATTAAAAATCTCGTATATCAATGACATTGCCAATTTATGTGAAATTGTTGGCGCCGATATTGAATCGGTCGCCGAAGGAATGGGGATGGATCCGCGGATTGGCCACCGCTTTTTGCGCGCGGGGATCGGCTACGGCGGTTCGTGTTTTCCAAAAGATACGAAAGCGCTGCGTTACCTTGCAAAGCGCTGCGGCTATGAGCTGAAAACGGTACAGGCCGCGATCGAAGTGAATGAAAAGCAAAAGCTTAAATTAATAGAAAAGGCGAGAACGTATGTCGGCGATTTTCATGGGCGGGAAGCAGCGGTGCTCGGACTGACGTTTAAGCCGGGGACAGATGATATAAGGGAAGCTCCTTCCCTTGCCAATATTGCGGTGCTGCTCGAAGAAGGCGCTAACGTGAGGGTATGGGACCCGGTTGGGATGGACAACGTAAAGCGCGTCTTTGCCGAGGATTTGACGTATTGCGCGACGATCGAAGAAGCGATTGCGGACGCTGAGTTATGCTTCATTTTTACGGAATGGCCAGAGATTCAGCAATTTGACCTGCGCCAATATGCTGCGTTAATGAAAACGCCGCTTGTTCTGGATGGACGGAATTGCTATGACCTTGAAAATGCCCGCAAGGCGGGAATCCTCTACGAATCGATCGGGCGGAAGCAGGTGGGCGCAGCGGAAAGTTCTGTGTTGGTGGAAACAGATGAGCGGTAAAGGGAAAAGTCCTTGCTGGCCTGCCTTATTTTCGCTTTTTGCCGCTAGGGACGAGATGATTTTGATAGAATAAAAGAGTAAGAAAAAGGCCATCATGAGGAAAAACAATGTAGTTTGCGGGAAAGGGGACGATGTTGCTATCATAGGCAAGCATGCTACAAACAAGGGGAGGGACAAACGATTCGCATCCGGCTAGGAATATTGGGGGCAGACGATTCGTTAGATATTATTCAAGCCATTGCGGGGGAGTATAAGGAACTTCACTGCATCCCGATTGTATATTGGGATGAAAGCGAAATTATGGATCTCATTCGCCCGTTAATCCCGCAAGTCGATATGTGGCTGTTTTCCGGACAAGTTCCGTATTCGATTGTCAAGGAATCAGGCGAGGTCGATGTACCGCTGTTTTACGTCCCGCATACAGGAGCGAGCCTATACCGGACGCTCTTGCAGGCTTATTACGAGCGGCAAATTCCGGTTCATCAGCTAAGCTTTGATACGTACCATCCATCGGAAATCGAACGGCTGCTTGAAGAGGTTGGGATTCGGGAGCCTGTCTCGTATGTGAAGCACTATCAAGGCGAGATTTCCGCTGAAGAGTTGGCGGAGTATCATTATACATTGTGGAAACAAGGAAAAATAAAAGCAGCGGTAACCTGCTTGCGGACGGCTCATCTGGAATTAGAAAAGCTTGGTGTTCCGGTGTATCGGGTGCTGCCGGCTCGTGCCACCGTCGAGTCGGTCGTGCAGATGATCATTCGCACGGGTGAAATGCTCGACATTCAAGATGCGCAAATCGCCGTGCAGATGATGGAAGTGGATTCTTTGTCCTCGCTCACCATGGAAGCGTTCTCGACAGATGAAATTTACAAAATGGAAATGAAAGTGACGGAAAAACTGCTTCAATATGCGAAAAAAATCCAAGGGTCGCTAAAAAGCGCGGGGCCTGGGCGGTATGTCATTTTTACGACGAGAGGCGCGTTAAAAGAGATGACAGACCACTACAAAACTGTTCCGGCCGCAGATGAAATGGAACACATCCATGATGAGATCGTGACGTGCGGCATCGGCATCGGAAGGACGGCATATGAGGCTGAGATTCACGCCGGAAAAGCGTTTCTGCACGCAAAAAAATACGGAAGGGGCTCCTGGATGGTCGTCTTTGACGATGGGACGATCGCCGGTCCGTTAGGGCGCGCCGAACGGATACGTTATTCGTTAGACAGCGAGGAGCTGCAGCAGCTTAGTCAACAAACGAATTTGAGCGTCGCCACTCTAAGCAAGTTGCGCGCCATTTTACGGAAACTGGGGAAAAATGAGATTCAGGCACATGAACTGGCGGCCTATATGCAAATCTTGCCGCGCAGCGCGCGCCGGATTTTAAAGGAACTCGAGGATGCGGGCATCGCTGACGTGATTGGCGAAACGAATCCGTATCCGCGCGGACGGCCGCGGAAAGTATATCGTATTTTTTTATGATGTCGGTGAGGCTGGTTCCATATCGTTTTTGAACGATGTGGAACCAGCTTTTTTACTGATTTTAATGGAGAAGATAAACATCATGGTTCATGATATTTTTTAATATTATTTTTAATAAACAAAATTATTTAAAAATTACCATAATTGCATTATAATTAGGGACATAACCGAAATTCATCCGTAAATAGCACTCATGGTGAAGGGAGGAGAATGCCGTGATTCAGGAAGAACGGCTTTGGCAGCGGCTCATGGAATTAGGGGAAATTGGCCGGCAGCCGACGGGCGGGATTACGCGTTTGTCGTTTACAAAAGAGGAGCGCGCGGCAAAAGAAAAGGTTGCTTCTTATATGAAAGAGGCGGGGCTTTTTGTCTATGAAGATGCGGCCGGAAACTTGATCGGGCGGAAAGAAGGGAAAGACAAAGACGCGCCGGTCGTGCTTGTCGGCTCTCATCTTGATTCGGTGTACAACGGTGGCATATTTGACGGTCCGCTTGGCGTACTGGCCGCCGTGGAAGTAGTGCAGACGATGAATGAAAATGGGGTGAACACGAAGCATCCGATTGAGGTTGTCGCATTTACCGACGAAGAAGGGGCACGCTTTCGCTTCGGGATGATCGGCAGCCGTGCTATGGCGGGGACGTTGTCAGCAGAAGCGCTATATTATCAGGATGCAAATGGTGTGTCCATCGCCGAAGCGATGCAAGAAGCGGGGCTGAATCCGCATGGCATCAGTAAGGCAGCGCGAAAACCAGGATCGGTCAAAGCCTATGTCGAGCTACATATTGAACAAGGACGGGTGCTTGAAGAAGCGAATCTTCCAGTTGGCATCGTCACTGGCATTGCCGGACTCGTTTGGGTCAAATTTACGGTCGAAGGAAAAGCGGAACATGCAGGAGCGACGCCGATGCCGCTGCGCCGTGATCCGCTTGTGGCGGCAGCGCAGATCATTGAAGTGATCGAGCAAGAGGCGAAAAAAACGGGAACGACTGTCGGCACCGTTGGACAGCTGCACGTCTTTCCGGGCGGCATTAACATCATTCCGGAGCGGGTCGAATTTGTTCTCGATTTGCGGGATTTGGACGCAGCGGTGCGCGATCGCGTTTTGCAATCGGTGACGGAACGGGCGCAACACATCGCCAAGGAGCGGAATGTCCGCGTCACGACCGAACGGCTGCAAGAAATGCCGCCGGTATTATGTTCGGAACTGGTGCAAAACGCCGCCAAAGCGGCGTGTCAAACGCTTGGGTTCGATGTGTTTACCCTTCCGAGCGGCGCTGCGCACGACGGCGTGCAGCTTGCCAAGCTCTGTCCGATCGGAATGATTTTCGTCCGCTCGCAAGACGGGGTCAGCCATAGCCCGGATGAATGGAGCACGAAGGAAGATTGCGCGGCAGGTGCGAACGTTTTGTATCATACGGTGCTTCGTTTGGCGATGGATGAATAAAATGCAAGGAGGATGAAAGCATGACGAACGAAGAAATCAAACGGCTTGTCGATGAAGTGAGAGAAGAAGTGATTGCCTGGCGCCGCCATTTGCACGCGAATCCAGAGCTGTCGTTTCAGGAAGAAAAAACGGCACAATTCGTGTATGACACGTTGCAATCATTTGGCAATTTAGAACTTTCGCGGCCGACCAAAACGAGCGTGATGGCGCGGCTGATCGGGCATCAGCCGGGGAGAGTGGTAGCGATACGCGCCGATATGGACGCGCTTCCGATCCAAGAGGAAAACACGTTTGAGTTTGCCTCGAAAAACCCAGGCGTAATGCATGCTTGCGGACATGACGGACATACGGCAATGCTATTGGGAACGGCGAAAATTCTTTCCAAACTGCGCGATCAAATCAAAGGGGAAGTCCGTTTTCTTTTCCAACACGCCGAAGAATTACATCCAGGCGGCGCTGAAGAAATGGTGCAGGCCGGTGTCATGGACGGCGTCGATGTCGTGATCGGCACCCATCTTTGGTCTCCGCTTGAGCGCGGCAAAATCGGCATTGTGTATGGGCCGATGATGGCATCGCCAGACCGCTTTTTCATCCGCATCCATGGCAAAGGCGGACACGCGGCGATGCCGCATCAAACGATTGACGCGATTGCGATCGGTGCTCAAGTGGTAACCAATTTGCAGTATATCGTTTCGCGCAATGTCGATCCGCTCGAGCCGCTGGTCGTGTCGGTAACGCAATTTGTCGCGGGCACGACGCATAACGTCATTCCGGGAAGCGTCGAAATTCAAGGGACGGTGCGCAGTTTTGATAAAACACTAAGGGAAAACGTGCCGAAATTAATGGAACGGATTATTAAAGGCATTACCGAAGCGCACGGCGCGACGTATGAATTTAAATTTGAATACGGCTACCGTCCGGTCATTAACAACGACGAGGTTACCCGCGTGATTGAAGAAACGGTGCGCGAAGTGCTTGGCGAGGAAGCGATTGACCATATAAAGCCGAATATGGGTGGCGAAGACTTTTCTGCCTTCATGCAAAAAGCGCCGGGAAGTTTCTTCTATGTCGGCGCGGGAAACAAAGAAAAAGGCATCATCTATCCGCATCACCATCCACGCTTTACGATCGATGAAGATGCGTTAGAAATTGGCGTGCGCCTGTTTGTCCATGCGGCATTTAAATTATTGGCGGAAGCCCCGTAAAAGCTTCCGCTTCCTATTATTCCATGAGGGAGGAAATAAGGATGAAAGGAATTCGCTGGCTGATGGTGCTTCCGTTTCTTGGCATACTTGGCGGCATCCCGTTTGCCAATAAAGTGACTCCATATGTGCTTGGCATGCCGTTTATTCTTTTTTGGCTTGTCGCTTGGGTGATCATGACTTCCATCATCATGGCGATTGTCTACCGCTTTGATCCGGAAGTGCGGGAGGAGGAACGTGCATGAATGCGGCATTGGTGATTATTTTCGCTTTCCTGTTGCTTTCCCTCTATTTAGGGGTGCAAGCGCGCAAAGGAAAAGATATGAACTTGGAACAGTGGACGGTCGGCGGCCGCGGGTTTGGCACGATCTTTGTCTTTCTTCTCATGGCCGGCGAAATTTATACGACATTTACTTTTTTAGGTGGAAGCGGTTGGGCTTACGGCAAAGGGGGGCCGACGTTTTACATTATCGCCTATGGCTGCTTGGCGTATGTGCTGTCATATTGGATGCTTCCAAAAGTATGGAAATATGCGAAAGAGCATCAGCTTATGTCCCAATCTGACTTTTTCGTTAGCAAATACAACAGCCCGCTGTTAGGGGTGCTCGTTTCCCTAGTCGGGGTGGTCGCGCTTATTCCGTATTTGGTGCTGCAGTTAAAAGGGTTGGGCATTATCGTTTCTCAAGCTTCATACGGCACGATTTCGTCGACGGCGGCGATATGGATCGGCGTTCTTTCCGTTACAGTGTACGTGATGATTTCGGGCATCCACGGCTCGGCGTGGACAGCGGTAGTGAAAGATATTATGATTCTTGTTGTCGCGGTCTTTTTAGGTCTTTATCTTCCATTCCATTATTACGGCGGAATTCAGCCGATGTTTGAAGCGATTGAACAAGCAAAACCAGGGTTTCTCGTATTGCCGGACAAAGGCATGAGCGTGTCTTGGTTTATTTCCACTGTGCTGTTAACAGTGCTTGGTTTTTATATGTGGCCGCATACGTTCGGTTCGATTTATTCAGCGAAAAGCGCCAACGTTTTTCGGAAAAATGCGATGATTTTGCCTCTTTATCAGTTAGTGCTGCTATTTGTCTTTTTTGTCGGCTTTGCGGCGATTTTGCAAATTCCGCATTTGGAAGGCTCCGATGCCGATCTGGCATTATTGCGCTTGTCCATTCAAACGTTTGACCCTTGGGTCGTCGGGCTGATCGGTGCAGCGGGGCTGTTGACGGCGATGGTCCCGGGTTCGATGATTTTAATGACGGCGTCGACGCTGCTCGCGAAAAACGTCTATAAAGTGTTTTCTCCTTCCGCTACCGACGAGCAGGTCGCGAAACTAGCGAAATATCTCGTCCCTGTCATTGCGTTAGTTTCGTTATATTTCACGTTCCGCGGCGGAAATACGATCGTTGCTCTACTTCTCATGGGATATAGCCTCGTGACGCAGTTGTTCCCGTCGTTTGTGCTCAGCCTGATGAAAAACAATTTTGTGACGAAACAAGGAGCGTTTGCCGGTATTATCGCTGGGGTTGCGACAGTTGCCTATATTACATTATCCGGCAGCAGCATCGGCACGTTGTTCCCTTCCTTGCCACAGGTGGTGCAAGATCTGAATGTGGGAATTATCGCGTTGATTGTGAATATCGTTGTCACGGTGGTCGTAAGCTGGATTCCGACCCGCTCTGTCAGCGTTGACACGGAAAAAAGCGTGATGTAGGGAGAATGAACTTTTTTTCGCAGTTGTAGTGTCTATTTTGGATCAATTAATACGAAACATAAACCTGTAAAAAGCGGTTGTTGTTTCGGCGGGCATCACATCCATGTAGACAAGTCGACCGTAGCATTGTGAAAAAGTATGGAGGAGACATGAACTTTGATGAGACATAAGAAGGTTCATGTCTCCTTTTTATTGCTTAATCATTGGACGATTGATGCCCACTTTTAAGGAACGGTAGTTGTCGATGCGGCCGGTCGTGCTTCTGTTTAGAGAGTCCCCTACCTAACGACTAAAGACGTGAGTTTTCTGCGCTAATCTTCGTGAATCAGTTGGCCGCCGATAATATACATAAAAACATATAAGTCTCTGTTTATGGTAACCTGTTCGTAGATAGAATTCATCGTATTGCACTAGAAAACGTGGAAGATAAGAAATGAGGGAGGAATTATAATATGACAACCCCAGTCATTACCGTCATCGGCAGCATCAATATGGACCTTGTCACCATCGCCTCTCGCTTTCCGGCGCAAGGAGAAACGATTTTAGGTGAGGAATTCCACCTCATCCCGGGCGGAAAAGGCGCCAACCAAGCGGTGGCGGCCGCACGACTTGGCGCAGAGGTGCATATGATTGGCGCGGTCGGGGCGGATGCGTTCGGCAACGAGTTAGTCCGCGCTTTAGAGCGGGAAGGAGTGAATATAGATCACATAAAAAAAGTCCCCGATCATGGAACGGGCATTGCATCTATTACCATTTCCGAACAGGATAACCGCATTATTGTCGTTCCAGGGGCGAACCACTCACTTCTTCCAGAAGATATCGACCGCTGCGAGTCGGTCATTGCCAACAGCGATGCCTGTGTGCTCCAGCTGGAAATTCCAATGCCTGTAGTCCAAAGGGCGGTTTCGCTTGCGAAAAAACATCGTGTCCGCGTCATTTTAAACCCGGCGCCGGCGCAGCCGCTGCCACGGGAGTTAGTGGAGAAAGTGGATTTTCTTACGCCAAATGAGCATGAGCGAAACGTTATTTTCGAACATATCGACGCTGCAGCGTTTGCCGATAAAGTGATCGTTACCGAAGGGGCGCGCGGGGTGACCATTCAAAAAGATGGGAAACCAATGCTTATTCCGGGTTTCCGCGTTCCGGTCGTCGATACGACAGGAGCGGGCGATACGTTTAACGGCGCGCTCGCCGTTGCGCTAAGCAAAGGAATGAAGCTGGAGGAAGCGTGCCGGTTTGCCAACGCGGCGGCGGCACTATCGGTCACGAAGCTTGGCGCCCAGGGCGGCATGCCGACGGAGGAAGAGGTGAAACGGTTTTTGCGGGAAAAAGCGTAACTATTCGTGTACAATAAAAAGGTGTGCAGCGCAAGGATAAGAAACAGAAGTTAGGTGACAAAAATGAAGACAAATATACAACGCTGGGTCCCGGTCATCGTTTGGTGCATCGCCATTTACTGCTTTAGCGAATTTTCTTTTTTTACTGGAGAGAATACAAAACGCATTTTACATATGATCCTGTCGTACTTGCCGTTTGGCGGTGGTGAAAAGGAAGGACCGTCTTTGTTGAATTTTATTGTGCGGAAGCTGGCCCATTTGACCGAATTTGGCATATTGGCGGTGCTTGTCTGGCGGGCGCTGGCGCCGAAGCGGACGGCGTATGTCGGCGCCTGGCTGTTTGCCACAGTGTATGCGATGACGGATGAATGGCATCAATCGTTTGAGCCGGGGCGTACCGCTACGCCGAAGGACGTGGTGATTGACTCGTGCGGCGCGCTTTTGGCCGTTATTGGCGTTTTTCTTTATACGCGTTGGACGAAAAAGAGGCATGATTCGGTGAAACACGACGTATTTTAATAGGAAACGCTCTCCCGAGTATGTTTTTCGACCGAAAAGGGAAGAATGGGAATAGCAAGTTTGCGAGAAAAGGGAGAGGTCGCCAATGATTTCGTTCATCGCTGGAATGTTTGTCGGATCGCTTGTCATGCTTGTGATCATGAGCATGATGTTTGTCGCCAAACAGGCGGACGAGCAGAGCGCCAATTGGCAGAAGAAATGAGAAAGCTTCCTGCGAATGTGCAGGAAGCTGTTTTTATTGGTCAGCAGGAAACACGATTCCTGTTTGTTTGCGGGCTTCTTCCATCAAGGCAATCGTCAACAACGAATGCTCATGCGAATTGACTTCAGATTCGTGTTTTCCGTTTTTGATCAGCTCGATAAATTCTTTCGCTTCATAATACATCGGATGTTTCTCTTGCGGAACGGTAATGTCTTCTATACGTCCGTCGCGGTAGCGGATTTCCACTTTCGTCGGCGTGTGGATCGCATCGATGAGCATGCTTCCGTCTTCTCCTTGAATTTCTGCAGGCAGATAGGAGTTCGTAATTTTCGAGTACATGACGACGGCGTCCATCTCCTCATAAGTAAAGATAATCGTCCCTTCGCCATCCACGCCTGATTCGAGCTTCAAGCTGCTGGCTTGCAGGCGGTTTGGTTTTCCAAACAAGACGACCATCGGATAAATGCAATAGACGCCGATATCCATTAACGCGCCGTTGGAAAAGGCAGGGTTGAACGCATTTAATACGGTGCCTTGTTTATACGCGTCATAGCGTGACGAATATTGGCAGTAGCTCGCAAAATAGCGGCGGATTTTGCCAAGTTTATGTAAATGCTGGCGGATCGCCTGAAAGTTCGGAAGCAGCGTCGTTTTCATCGCTTCCATCAACACAACGCCGTTGCGCCGTGCCGCCTCGATCATCGCCTCGACTTCTTTCTGGTTCGATGCGAGCGGTTTTTCGCACAGCACATGTTTGCCGTGGTTCATGAGGAAAATCGCCTGCTCGGCGTGCAGGGAATTCGGGCTGGCGATATAGACGGCGTCGATCTCCTCGCTTTTCGCCAGTTCCTCTAGATCGGTAAACGTGCGCGCTGCCCCCGTTTTTTGCGCAAATTCCCGCGCCTTCTCCTCCGTCCGTGAATATACGGCGGCGAAGGCGAAATCTTCTATTTCTCTAGCTGCTTCAATAAATGCCTCTGTAATCCAGTTCGTACCGATGGTGGCAAATCGAATCATCGTGGCTCCTCCTTAGTTTATCGTAACTACCCTATTTTACCGCTCATACAGCTCAATCGGCAATTCATCCGGATCGCAAAAAAACGTGAACCGCTTCCCCGTAATCGGGTCGACACGGATTGGCTCCGTCTCGATGCCATGCGTATGCAAATAGGCGGCTGCCTCCTTGATATTTTCGACTTCCAAAGCGAGATGGCGCAACCCGCACGCTTCCGGATAGCTTGGCCGCTTCGGCGGGTGCTCAAAGGAAAACAGCTCGATTTGCGTATGGTCGCCGACTTGCAAATCCAGTTTGTACGAACGGCGTTCCTCTCGATACTGTTCGTGAATGACGCGGAATCCGAGAATGTTCGCATAAAAATGTTTCGACCGTTCATAGTCGGAACAAATAATGGCGATATGGTGAACGCGAGTAAAGCGCATCGGTTTCCTCCTTATCGGTAAGCTATTTTACAATAAAAATAGATTCGCCGCAGTCCGCACGCTTTGGCACGAAAAATGTCTTTTCTATCTATATTGACATGGAACAAAATGTATATTATCATAAAAACAATAGATAGTAAAATTCAGAATATTTACACCATTTCATTTTACTAAAAAAGTATCTGTATGGATGAAAGCGTTTGCTTCAACAAGTTCCTTCCATCTAGCAAAACCCCAAAGCATATCTGCACCATGTGTCGCCCACATCATCTTGCTTCTAGAATGATACTACATTATTTTCCAATGAAATAGTAGAAAGGGAGAAGGGGATATAATCATGCGCTATGAATTTAAACTGCCCGATATCGGTGAAGGATTGCATGAAGCGGAGATTATCCGCTGGTTGATTCAAGAGGGGGACGAGGTGGCGGCTGATCAGCCGATTGCCGAAATTCAGACGGATAAGGCGATGGTGGAAATAACAACGCCGGTGGCCGGGAAAGTGGTGGCGCTCGCCGGACCGGAAGGCGCGACGGTGAAAGTAGGGGAGGCGCTCATTATCGTTGAGCAACAGGAGGCTAGCAGTGCCGGTCAGCAGGAGACCGCCGGCGTGGTGACGAGCGCGGAGCCTGCGCCGCAGCGGAAAAAACGGGTCATTGCCGCTCCGTCCGTACGCAAGCGGGCGCGGGAGATGGGCGTTCCGATTGAAGAAGTAGAAGGAAGCGGAGAAGGAGGCAGGGTGACGCTCGCCGATTTGGAGCGGTATGTCAAAGAGCGGGAGTCGGCGGCCGCCGCGGCTGCTCCGGCGCTGGAAGTTGCCAAACCGCCGGCGGTCGGCCGAAACGACGATGCCATGAAAGAAGAACGCATTCCAATTCGCGGATTGCGCAAAAAAATCGCCGAAAAAATGGTGAAGTCCGCCTATACGGCTCCGCATGTGACCGGAATGGACGAAGTCGATGTCACGAAGCTGGTGGAAATCCGCACGGTACTTGCCAAACAGCTCGAGTCGGAATCAATCAAGCTGACGTATTTGCCGTTTGTCATTAAGGCGGTGACGCGGGCGCTGCAGGAGCATCCGATTTTTAACGCCATGGTGGATGAAGAAACGAACGAAATTGTTTTAAAGAAAGAGTACCATATCGGCATTGCGACGGCGACGAAAGAAGGGCTTGTCGTTCCTGTCATTAAGCATGCGGATCAAAAATCGATTCGCGAGCTGGCGATCGAGATTGCCGAGCTTTCCGAAAAAGCGCATCGCCATACGCTACGCATCGATGAGCTGCAAGGAAGCACCTTTACGATTACAAGCACCGGCGCGGGCGGCGGCTGGTTTGCGACGCCGATCATTAACTATCCGGAAGTAGCGATTTTAGGCGTCCACGCGATTAAGCGCAGACCGGTCGTCGTCGGGGATGAGATTGTGATCCGCGATATGATGGGGATGTCGCTGACGTTTGACCATCGCGTCATTGACGGCGAACCAGCCGGACGGTTTATGCGGACGGTTGCGCGCATTTTAGAACATCCGGAACAGCTGTTATTAGATGTTCGTTAAACGGAAGGGGAGGAAACGATGTTTGATCAAAACGAATTGCAATTTGAGATGGTGCAGCTGCTTGATGAAAATGGGAATGGGGATGAACAAGAGCTGGCGTCTTTTTCCGATGAGTTTCTCGTTACTCTGTACCGCTGGATGCGCAAAGCGAGAGTCATCGATGAGCGCATGTTAAAAATGCAGCGGCAAGGGCGGATTGGTACATACGCGCCGTTTAGCGGCCAGGAAGCGGCGCAAATCGGCAGCGTGATGGCGCTGCGCAAAGATGACTGGATTTTTCCAAGCTATCGGGAAATCGCCGTCTGCTTGGCGCACGGGCTGCCGCTTGCGCAAATTTTTCAATATGTCCGCGGCCGCGTCATGGGCAAAAGAATGCCAGATGATTTAAATATTTTTCCGATTCAAATCATTATCGGCGCGCAGACGCTCCACGCGACAGGATGCGCCTGGGCGACGAAGCTGAAAGGGGAAACGCAAGTATCGGTCTGTTATTTTGGCGATGGTGCGACATCGGAAGGAGACTTCCATGAAGCGCTGAACTTTGCCGCTGTCTATCGGGTGCCGGTCATTTTCTTCTGCCAAAACAATCACTATGCGATCAGCGTTCCGGTGCATAAACAGACAGCGAGCCGGACGATCGCGCAAAAAGCGCTTGCCTACGGCATGAAAGGCGTGCTGGTCGACGGCAACGACGCGCTTGCCGTGTACAAAACGATGAAACAAGCGGTGGAGGCAGCGCGCAACGGCGAAGGCCCGATGCTGATTGAGGCGCTGACGTATCGCTTAGGGCCGCATACGACAGCGGACGATCCGACGAAATATCGCAATGCCGAAGAAGTAGAGCAATGGAAGCGGAAAAAGGATCCGCTTCACCGCCTGCGGGTGTTGCTAGAGAAGCGCGGACTGTGGACGGAAGCGCAAGAGGAAGCATGGGTGGCGCAAGTGAATGAGGAAGTGACGGCGGCGTATGAGGAAGCGACGGCGAACGAAACCGGATCGCTTGTCGATATATTTGACTACGTATACGGTAAGCCAAGCAAGCTCTTACAAGAGCAGCAACAAGAAGTCGCGCGGCGGAAACAGCGGAAAGAGGTGAAGTAAGGTGGCGGAAATCACGATGATTCAAGCAATTAATGAGGCGATGCGCCAAGAAATGGAGCGGGACGAGCGCGTAATCGTCTTAGGCGAAGATGTCGGCACCAACGGCGGCGTGTTCCGTGCCACCGATGGCTTGCTTGAACAGTTTGGCGATCAGCGCGTGTTTGATACGCCGCTTGCCGAATCGGGCATTATCGGCACATCGATTGGGCTGGCGGTCAACGGCTTCCGCCCAATCGCGGAAATTCAGTTCCTCGGCTTTGTCTATCAGGCGATGGATCAGCTGGCAGCCCAGGCGGCCCGCATTCGTTTCCGTTCAGCGGGGCGGTTTACGTGTCCGATCGTCGTGCGTAGTCCGTACGGCGGTGGGGTGCGCACGCCGGAATTGCATTCCGACGCGCTGGAGGCGCTGTTTACGCATTCGCCGGGGCTGAAAGTCGTCATGCCATCGAACGCGTATGACGCGAAAGGGTTGTTGATTGCCGCGATTCGCGATGAAGATCCGGTCTTGTTTTTAGAGCCGATGAAATTGTACCGCGCCTTCCGTATGGAAGTGCCGGAGGAGCCGTATGAAATTCCGCTCGGCAAAGCGCGCATCGTCAAAGAAGGGGAAGATGTGACGATCATTTCATGGGGGGCGACCGTTCCGCTTGTCGCGAAACTCGCCGCAGAAATGAAAGCGCAAGGCGTGGACGCGGAAGTGATCGATCTGCGCTGCCTGCAGCCGCTTGATATCGATACGATTATGCAATCGGTCGAAAAGACGGGACGGGTGATGATCGTCCATGAAGCGGTGAAAACGAACGGATTCGGCGCAGAGATTGCCGCACTTATCAGTGAGCGCGCCTTATTCTCGCTGTCGGCGCCGATCGTGCGCGTCACCGGCTATGATACGCCATATCCGGTGCCATCGGTCGAGGATGATTGGCTGCCGAACGCCGCCCGCATCGTCGAAGGGGTACAAACGCTCATGCGCTACTAATTCAAAAAGGGGGATCGAGATGGGACTGTATGAAGATTTGCTGGAACGGATTGGCGACCGCGAACGGGTGACGGTGAACGAAACGATTCTCGAGCAGCACAGCAAAGGCATCGCCTATCATGCGCCGCGGAAGCCGGATGTTGTCGTGTTTCCAAAGACGGCGGCGGAAGTAAGCGCGGTGTTGTCCTATGCCAATGAGCGGCGCATTCCGGTGACGCCGTTTGGCGCGGGAAGCAGTCTCGAAGGGCATGTGATTCCGGTTGAAGGCGGCATTACCCTTGATTTTACCATGATGAACAAAATTATCGAGATTCGTCCGGATGACTTTCTTGCCATTGTCGAGCCGGGAGTCACGCGGATGCAGCTGAATCAGGCGCTGAAAAAACACGGCTTGTTTTTCCCTGTCGACCCGGGCGCCGATGCGACGATCGGCGGAATGGCGGCGACGAACGCGAGCGGCACCAATAGCGTCAAATACGGCGTCATGCGCGACCAAGTGCTTGGCTTGGAAGTCGTATTAGCCGACGGAACGATCATCCATACCGGCGGGCTGGCGGTAAAATCGTCAGCGGGCTATGATTTAACAGGTCTGTTTGTCGGTTCGGAAGGAACGCTAGGAGCGTTTACGCGCATCATTGTCCGCCTGCAAGGCATTCCGGAAGCGACAAACGCGATAAAAGTCAGTTTTCCGACGTTGGCGGAAGCAGCACAGGCGGCAGCGGCGATTTTAAAGGCAGGTGTTTCGCCAGGGAAAATTGAGCTGGTCGACGAGCAAACGATCGACGCTGTCAACCAATATAAAAAGACGGATTATCCAGTGAAGCCGACGTTATTTATCGAACTAAGCGGCAGCGCCGCCAGCATCCAAGACGGAACCGCGCTGGTCAAAGAGCTGTGCGCGGCGGAAAACGCGACATCGTTTGAGGTCGAAGACGATTCCGCTGCCAGGGCGAAACTATGGGAGGCGCGCCACCATGCGGCATTTGCCATTCAAGCGGCCTACCCTGGGAAAGCGATGTTATCCACCGACGTATGTGTGCCGATTTCCAAACTGCCAGCGGCGATCGCCGAAACGCGCAAGCTCGTCGATGAATACGGCATGACGGCGGCGATTTTCGGTCATGTTGGCGATGGCAACTATCATACGGTGCTGGCGTTTGACCCGAACGATGCGGAAGAAAGGAAGCGCATCGAAGAAGTAAACGCCCGCATCGTCCGCTACGCCTTATCCCATGGCGGCACGTGCACGGGCGAGCACGGCATCGGCATCGGCAAACGGCAGTTTTTATACGAAGAACATCGCGATTCCGTTCCGTTTATGAAAGGGATTAAGCAGCTGTTTGACCCGAACGGTATTATGAATCCGGGGAAAATTTTTTTATCATCTTAACTGAGAAGCCCTCCACTTCAACGAAGTAAGTGGGGGAGGATGTCAAGAGTTAGGTTTCCTCTACCGAATATACAGCAGGTAGAGGATTTTTTTGTAACTGCATGTTACTCATATGTAACAAGTTTTTTCTGTTTAGTACATATTCCAGAATATGTGAAATGCATTTACTTTTTTCTACAAAACATGTTTATTTATAAGTAAAGATGTAACAAGGGGGGGAAAGTGATGGAACACAAGCAGTTACGCCCATTCCCAGAACATTTTTTATGGGGATCTGCTTCCGCGGCGTATCAAGTAGAAGGCGCATGGAATGAAGACGGAAAAGGCTTATCGGTTTGGGATGTATTTGCCAAACAGCCAGGCAGAACGTTTAAAGGAACGAACGGCGATGTCGCGGTTGATCATTATCACCGCTATAAAGAAGATGTGGCGTTAATGGCGGAAATGGGGTTAAAAGCATATCGTTTCTCCGTGGCATGGAGCCGCATTTTCCCAAATGGGAAAGGGGAAGTGAATGAAAAAGGGCTGCAATTTTATGACAATCTGATCAATGAACTGTTAGCACATAATATTGAACCGATTATTACACTGTATCATTGGGACGTTCCACAGGCGTTAATGGACGAATATGGTGCATGGGAATCTCGGCAAATTATCGATGATTTTCACAACTATGCGGTGACGTTGTTTCAACGCTTTGGCGATCGCGTCAAATATTGGGTGACGCTCAACGAACAAAATATTTTCATTCCGTTCGGCTATCGGTTAGGGCTGCATCCGCCAGGGGTCAAAGACGTCAAGCGCATGTATGAGGCGAACCATATTGCCAATTTGGCGAACGCCAAGGTGATTCAAGCGTTCCGCCATTATGTGCCAGACGGCAAAATCGGCCCAAGCTTCGCTTATTCGCCGATGTATCCATACGATTGCCGGCCGGAAAATGTGCTGGCGTTTGAAAATGCCGAAGAATTTCAAAACCATTGGTGGATGGACGTATACGCCTGGGGCACGTATCCGCAAGCCGCGTGGAACTATCTCGAACAGCAAGGATTGGCTCCGACGATAGAACCCGGCGATATGGAATTGTTGAAAGCAGGAAAACCGGATTTTATGGGCGTCAATTACTACCAAACCAAAACGGTCGAGTACAATCCGCTAAACGGCGTCGGCGAGGGAGTCATGAACACGACCGGACAAAAAGGAACGTCAACTGAGAGCGGCGTTCCAGGACTGTTTAAAACGATTCGCAATCCGTATTTGGACACGACGAACTGGGATTGGACAATTGACCCTGTTGGCCTTCATATCGGATTGCGCCGTATTGCCAACCGGTATGGTTTGCCGATTCTTATTACCGAAAACGGCCTTGGCGAGTTTGACAAGCTCGAAGACGGCGATATCGTCAATGACGACTACCGTATTGACTATCTCCGCCGTCATATTCAAGAAATCCAGCGCGCGATTACCGACGGCGTCGATGTCATTGGCTATTGCACATGGTCGTTTACCGACCTTCTCAGCTGGCTGAACGGCTATCAAAAGCGGTACGGGTTTGTGTACGTCAACCGTGATGACGAATCGGAAAAAGATTTGCGGCGCATTAAAAAGAAAAGCTTTTATTGGTATAAACGGGTGATTGCTTCCAACGGCAAAGAGCTATGAGCGTTTGCCAGTTATGTAAGCGGCTCGTTCAGCACCCGGTACATCTCTTTCGCTAAGCTTTCGAGCAAGTAAATGACAGGGATTTGCGTCGTGACATTCGTTTGTTCAATAAACTCGGCATTGACGTAATACGTTAAGTTGTAATCCGATATTTTCGCCAAGGAACAATGTTTGCGGTTGGTGATGCTAATGATGGTGCTTCCTTTTTCTTTAAAGCGGTGTACTTGCGATAACGTATAGGATGTTTCGCCTGATACGGACAAAGCGATCACTACACAGTTGTTGAAATAATGGCCGTAAATTGGGAAAAACGGATCTTTAATATAAACAGAAAACTTTTTCAACGCGGAAAAATAGCGGGAGCCGTATTCCGCCAAAATGCCGGAGCTGCCGGAGCCGACGAAAATGACGTTGTCAGCGTTGGCGATCGCAGCCGCCGCTTCACGAATCGTCTGCTGGTAATCGGTTTTTAAGGTTCGCTCAAAAAATTCGGCCAGTGTGTCTTGGGCGTTGGTGATAAGGGAGCGCTCGTTTTGCTGCAAGTATAGTTTCAGTTTCGTTTTAAACTCGGAAAAGCCGTCGCAGCCCACCCTTTTGCAAAAACGCAAAATTGTTGGCGGCGAAACGTGCACCGCTTCAGCGAGTTCGCGGATGCGCATGTATACTACTTCATTGGCGTGTCTTGTGACATAGTTGTAAATGATATAGTCTAGTTCGGAAAAACGGGCAATTTGTTCGGGCGTAAACATAAAGACACCTCGGTTTGGCTATTGTAATTGAATTATAGCATGCCAGATAAGAAGGAAACATCAGCCCGATTTGCAACCTATTTGAAGGATAAACCAACAATTGCTGCGGAACGATGACTCAAAAGGTTGTTGAAGTTCACCTTTTGAGTCATTTTTTTCGCTATCCCAACGATGCAGCAATTTATGTACAATAAAGTTAGATGAGATGGTTTCATTCATACAGGAGGTCGTCTATGCATCGTACATGGTGGAAGTGGATCATTTATGCCGGCAGCATCGCGTCGCTCGTTGCAAGCGCTTCCTTTACGATCTATTGCGCATGGAAAGTGTATGCCTATCATCAGCCCGGTAAAGGGATAGCAGGGGAAGCGGAAAATAATGCGTATCATTTTGTCCTCGTTCCCGAGGAGCTGGATAACGATTATTGGCGTTTAGTGGAAAAAGGGGCGAAAGCAGCAGCAAAAGAAACAGGGGTCTATCTGGAATATGTCGGGCCGCGGCAGGCTAACATTGATGAACATATTCATATTCTTGAAAAAGCGGCCGCTTCCAAAGTAGATGGAATTATGACACAAGGATTAACGGAAAAAGAGTTTACTCCGGTCATCAATCATATAGTGGAAAAAAATATTCCAGTGGTGACAATCGACACCGATGCTCCAACAAGCAAACGCGCGGCGTATATAGGGACGGATAACTATTACGCCGGTTTTATGGCCGGACGGGCATTAGCCGAAGATATGCACGGAAAGGCGAATGTGGCGATCATTACCGGCAGCCTTACTGCCTCCCACCAACAGCTGCGTGTGCAAGGTTTTAAAGATGCGGTAAAGAAAGAGAAGGGAATTCGCATCATCGCCATCGAAGAGTCGCATATAACGCGCGTGCAGGCCGCGGAAAAAGCATACAACATTTTAAAAAAGCATCCGGAAGTCAATGCGTTTTATGGGACAAGCGCGCTTGATGCCATTGGCATCGCCAAGGTCGTCGAGCAGTTTCACCGTGAAAAAGGAACATATATTATCGGATTTGATACGCTCCCGGAGACGATTCACTATTTGCAAAAAGGAACGATTCATGCGACCGTGGTGCAGGAGCCATACGAAATGGGGTATCACGCGGTGAAAATGATGGTCGATATTATGAAAGGAAACGATGTTCCATCGGTGACGAATACGGAAACGAAAGTGATTCGCAAGCAAGATTTGCCGCTGCGGCCATCCCGCAACTACGAGGTGAAACATGATTAAAATCCGCACGAAAGTATTGCTCTATTTTAGCATTTTTATTGTGCTGCTAAATGGCACGGTTTTCTTTTTCTACCAAAGCAGCGAAGATATTGTGACCGACTATGACTACAGTATGCGCCGGCTGCTTCTGTTTAATGAAATTTCGCAGCGGACAAACCGGATGGTAGAACAGTTGAACGCTTATGTGACGGAAAAAGATGAGCGCTATTTTCAGGAGTATGAGCGCCAATACCGGTGGCTGCAGCAGCACCGCAGACAAGTAGGCGAAACGCTTGCCAACCGGAATAATCGGCTTTTAGTAGAAAACTATGAACATATGATTGAAAGTTTGCTAGAGGAAGGAGCGCTAACGGTTTACCATTTTCAAACAGGCAATATTAGCTTATATTCTTCCCATCTTCATGAAGCAATGAAGATCGCTTCGTTTATTCAAGAGACGACCCTTTCCCTCATTGACGAGGAGTTAACAACCTATCAACATTTTTATAATGAAGTGGAAGCGCGGAATCGTTATTTTCGTTATATGGGGATCGGATTGTTTATGACGACGTTTTTGCTTGGCGTTCTTTTAGCCGTGTGGTTTTCCGGGGGGCTGACGAGGCCGATCGCGCGCCTTTCCCGCGCCGCTCGGGAAATCGCCAGCGGGAAGTTGGATGGTCCTGATGTCATCAGCACTACCAATGATGAATTGAAGCTGCTGACCGAGACGTTTAACGATATGCGCCGCAACCTGAAGCGGCTGATTGAGGAAATGAAGCAAAAGTCCGAGCTGGACCGGCTTGTCAAAGAGTTGGAGTTAAAAAGTCTGCAAAGCCAAATTAATCCGCACTTTTTATTTAACACGTTAAATGCCGTTTCGAAAATGGCGTATTTAGAAGAGGCGAACCAAACATCAAGGCTCATTGAAGCGATTGCCGCCATTTTGCGCTATAACTTGGGAGATTTGCAGCGCACGGTCACTTTGGCCGACGAGGTGCACATCGCGCATGAGTACTTTTTTATTCAACAGACGCGCTTTTTTGACCGCATTAAATTTTCTCTGAATGTAGAGGAGTCATGTTTATCGCTGCCGATTCCGCCGCTGACGTTGCAGCCGCTCATTGAAAATGCGTTCATTCATGGCATTGAGTCGTATGAAAAAGGAGCGGAGATTTCGTTAAAAGTGGAACAAAGGAAGGAGCTTGTAGTCATTGAAATAAAAGACAACGGAGTGGGGATGAGCGAAGAAGTGAAAGAAAAGCTGACCGCCTTTATCAAGGGAGAAGAAGAGGGCTCCGTTACTCATGGACAAACGCGCGGCCACTCGACGGGCATCGGGATGCGGAACGTCATTCGCCGGCTGCAGCTGTTTTACGGGATGCAAGATGTCGTCGAAATAGAATCAGCGGTTGGAAAAGGAACGACGATCCGCTTGCTTTTGCCAAAGACAAAAGGGGGTGAAGACGAATGAAAATCGCTGTCGTCGACGATGAAGCGCTGGAGCGGAAAGCATTGCAAAAAATGATTCGCGACCATCTCCCAGCGGTGGAAGTGATCGCGGAAGCGGCCAACGGAAGGGAGGCAGTGGAGGTTGCTGATCGATATAAACCGGATGTGATGTTGATGGATATTAAAATGCCTGGAATCGACGGGCTTGAGGCGATCGAATTGATTCGCCGAAACCATCCGGATATCAAGTTTATTATCGTTTCTGCGTTTGATACGTTTGACTATGCGAAGCAAGCGATGCGGCACGGGGTAAAAGAATATTTATTAAAACCAAGCCGAAAAGAAGAAGTGATTGGCGCGCTGCGGCGGGTGTATGACGAATTAATGGAAGAGCGGCGGAAAGAGAAAGAAAATCGGGAATTGCAGCAGCGGGTGCACCAATTGCAAAAGCTGGTCGAAAAAGAGTGGCTATCCGTGCTCATGCTAGAAGAAGTGTCTTCGCAAGAATGGAAACGGTGGGAGGCGCTGCTTCCGTTTTCGATCGACTCGGGAATGTTTATGGTGATTCAGTTTCCAAACGGCGGGAAAAGAGAGAATTGGAAGCATTGGATCGAGCGGATGCTTGGTGAAAAGGCAGCGGTGCGGTATGTCATTGGCAAAATGATGGACGGACAAATGCCGGTGTTGTTTTTTACGGATATTGTCGATAAATCATTCACTTGGAAGCCGTTGATCCAGTCCCTCTCTCTCGAACTGATTCAGCAGTTTGAACAGCAATATGGACAAGCGCTTTATATCGGTCTCGGCTCCCCGGCATCGCGGCTGGAGGAACTGCGCCATTCTTATTACGAGGCGCTTGCCGCTGTGCAATATTATGCGTCGCAAAAAAAGGCAAAGGGCGGGTTCGTGCCGAAAAAAGCGGTGCTTGCCGCTGTTGCTGAGCATACGGAGAGAGAAAAACGATTGTTGGATGCCGTGCGCCAAGGCGATTTGGAGCAGGCGCTTTTGCAATGTCTCTCGTATATCGAGGAGGTCGCTGCCCATCATCCGTTTTCGGTCGTGCAACAGAAGCTGGAGGAAACGTTCATTTTGCTTGGCCGCATGTTGGCCGATTTCGGCATTGCGTATGAGCGGGCCACCACTTTTCATTCGTGCCGTTTCCTCGAAGAACTGAAAAAAACCGCCGCGGAACAGCTGCGGCACATGGTTTATCATATCCAGGCGTGGCGCCACCAGCAGGCAAACGGAAAACTTGGCAAGGCGAAAGATTATATTGACGAGCATTACCATCATCCGCTGACACTGGAAGAAGTCGCGGAATATGTCGGTATCAGCCCATACTACTTTAGCAAACTATTTAAAGACCGCTTCGGAATGACGTTTATTGACTATGTGACCGATGTGCGCATCGCCCGCGCGAAAAAGGAAATGGCCAATCCAAATAAAAGTTTAAAAGAAATTTGTTTTCTCGTCGGCTATAATGACCCGAATTATTTTAGCCGCGTTTTTAAAAAGCATACGGGCATGTCCCCGAGCGAATATCGGAAAAAGCTCCATTTGGCCACGTGATCGTGGCCAGGAGCTTTTTTTGCTGATGGACAAAAAAGTGAAGAAGATCGCAAAAAAGTACAGAGATTTATTCGCAGAAACGGCGCAAAAACATGTTACATTCGTATTGAAAGGGTTTTCAGTGATGAAATGAGGGGGAGGAGAACGTGAAGAAAAAAGGATTATGGTTGTCTTTAGCGTTAGTGTTTGGTTTAACGTTATCTGGCTGTAATTCCGATTCCGCATCTAACAATAAAGGGGATCAAGGCGGAAGCAAAGGACATGAGAAGCTAGAAATATTTAGCTGGTGGACGGGCGCTGGAGAAGAAGATGGATTAAAAGCGTTGCTCAAGCTGTTCCAAGAAAAATATCCAGATATTCCGGTAGAAAACGCGGCGGTAGCCGGAGGAGCGGGAACGAACGCGAAAGCGGTGCTGGCAAGCCGCATGCAAGGAAATGACCCTCCTGCGACATTCCAAGTGCACGGCGGCGCGGAGCTCAATGAAGGATGGGTCGCCGCTGGCAAAATGGAACCGCTCAACGATTTGTATGAAAAAGAAGGCTGGATGGATAAGTTTCCAAAATCATTGATCGACATGGTCAGCAAGGATGGAAAAATTTATTCCGTTCCTGTGAATATTCACCGCGGCAACGTACTTTGGTATAACAAAAAAATCTTTGCTGAAAACGGCCTCCAGCCGCCAAAAACATTCGATGAATTTTTCCAAGTAGCGGATAAGTTAAAAGCAAAAGGCATTACTCCGCTTGCGTTGGGAGACAAAGAGCCATGGACAGCAACACATTTATTTGAAACCGTTTTATTAGGTACGCTCGGTACCGAAGATTACAAAAAGCTTTGGACGGGAGAATTGTCGTTTGACGATCCGAAAGTGAAGGAAGCGGTCAACACGTTTAAGAAAATGTTGAATTACATCAACGAAGACCACAGCTCCCGCAACTGGCAAGATGCCGCTCAGTTGGTTGGCAAAGGCGAAGCGGCGATGAACATTATGGGAGATTGGGTCAAAGGCTATTTTGTCAATGACTTGAAATTAAAAGTGAATGAAGATTTCGGCTATGTGCCGACGCCAAACACAGAAGGAAAATTCATGGTCATCACCGATACGTTTGGCTTGCCAAAAGGCGTGAAAAATCCGGATGATGTGAAGAAATTTTTATCGGTGCTTGGTTCCGTGGAAGGGCAAGACACATTCAACCCTCTGAAAGGCTCGATTCCAGCGCGCATTGATGCGGATGTATCCAAGTATGACGAGTATGGAAAACAAACGATTGAAGATTTTAAAAAGGCAGAGCTTGCGCCAAGCTTAGCGCACGGATCGGCGGCGCCGGAAGGATTTGTGACGAAAGTCAACCAAGCAGTCAATATTTTCGTGACGCAAAAAGATACGAAAACGTTTATTGATACACTTGTATCGGCTTCGTCAGAATTGAAGAAATAGAGAAGAAAAGGGGACGGGAACCATTCTCTTCCCCTTTTCGTGTTACGACAGGAGGGATAGAAAGATGGAAACGGTAAAGACAGTATCGGAACGAAACGTTACAGTCGTACCAGAGACAAGAAAAAAGCGAAAATGGACGGTGGACCATTGGCTTGCGGCTGCCTTTCTCACGCCGTCGGTTGTGCTTATTTTCATTTTTGTCTATGGCTTTATCGGCTGGACGGGATATGTTTCCCTCAGCAACTGGAATTCACTTGTACCTGATTTATCGTTTGCCGGGTTAAAAAACTATATCTATTTATTTCATGATTTCCGCTTCCAAGCTGATTTGCGCAATACGCTTGTGTTTACGATCTTGTTTATCGGCGTCGTGATTGTGCTTGGCCAATTGTTGGCGATTTTGTTGGATCAAAAACTTCGCGGCGAATCGATTTTCCGCAACATTTTCTTTTTTCCGATGGCATTATCGTTTGTAGTGACAGGGGTGGTTTGGCAATGGTTATTAAACCCGTCAACCGGTGTCAACTTATTTTTAAAAAAGTTTGGATTGGACTCGAAGTGGTACACAGATACAACGATTTTGGCAGGTCTCCACTGGGGGAAAATTGAATTTGGCGTGCCGGTGGCGATTGTGGCGGTGGTGATTGCCGCCGTATGGCAAATGACGGGATTTGCCGTTGCCATGTATTTGGCCGGGTTAAGGGCGATTCCGGAAGAAGTGCGCGAGGCGGCGCGGATGGACGGCGCGACGGAACTGCAAATTTACCGCAAAATTATTATTCCATTGCTGCGGCCGATTACGGTCAGCGTCATCATCATTATGGCCCACATTTCGCTGAAAATTTTTGACCTGATTTACGCGATGACCGGCCCTGGGGCGAACTTTGTCACCGATGTGCCGGGGGTATATATGTTTGAAACGACGTTCCGCGGCAACTATTATGCGAACGGAGCGGCGATCGCGATGATTATGCTCCTCTCTGTCGCCATTTTTATCGTTCCATACTTGATTTCCAGCCGGAAGGGGGGATCGTGATGAGACAACGGGCATGGTCGAAGCTGTTTTTATATGTCGTTTGTATCTTCATAAGCCTGTTTTTCTTAATGCCGATTTATGTGATGCTCGTGACAAGCGTCAAACCGCTTGACGAAGTGACGCTCGCCGATATGTGGAAGCTTCCGTCCACCTTCGACTGGAGCAGCTATCAAACCGCGTTTGCAAAATTGGCGCCGAACTTTTGGAATTCCGTTTATTTAGTTGTTCCGGCGACATTGTTGTCAGCGATGTTAGGGGCATTGAATGGCTACGTATTGTCAAAATGGAAATTCAAAGGAGCAGATACAATTTTTACGCTCATTTTGTTCGGCATGTTTATCCCTTATCAAAGTATTTTAATTCCGCTCATCCAGTTTTTGCGCGAAATTGGCTTGTATAATACAATTCCAGGACTTATATTTGTCCATGTCGTGTACGGAATTCCAATTACGACGTTGATGTTCCGCAATTTTTACGCGGCGATCCCGGATGAAATGATTGAGTCGGCGAAAATCGACGGAGCCGGGTTTTTACGGATTTTCCGCTACATTATGCTTCCGCTCTCGATTACCGGGTTTGTTGTCGTAGCGATTTGGCAGTTTACGAATATATGGAATGAATTTTTATTCGCCGTCACGATCACAACCTCTTCCCAGCAGCCGATTATGGTCGCTTTGCAAAACTTATCCGGCAGCCAAATCGTGCAATGGAACGTGCAAATGGCGGGAGCGTTGCTTGCGGCTTTGCCAACCTTGCTTGTATACATTTTTCTAGGCAAATACTTTGTTCGCGGCTTATTGGCCGGCTCGGTGAAAGGGTAATGATGCATGCGGCAAAGGCATGAGTAACATGTTTGGGGAAGGAAATCCGTTTCCTTCTTTTCGAAGCTGACGGGGCTATGCCGCGATCGGTTTGTCGTCGACCTCAGTTTGTCGACTTTGTCGACAAGCTGAAAACCCGCTAATTTTCAGCGGGTTTTATCACCGACTTAACGCTTTATGATACAATGAAAGCGGAAAACAAAGAGACGAAAGCGGGGAGAAGTGCGTGTATCTTGGGGCGATTGAAGCCGGCGGCACGAAATTTGTCTGCGCCATCGGCGATCATGACGGAAATATTAAGGAGAGAGTGACGTTTCCAACGACGACGCCGGAAGAAACGATGCGCCATGTCGTTGAGTTTTTCCGCCAATACCCGTTAGAAGCGATCGGCATCGGTTCGTTTGGTCCGATTGATTTGCATCGCGGCAGTGCGACGTATGGCTATATTACGAGCACGCCGAAACAAAAATGGGTGAATTTCAACTTTGTCGGCGAAATGAAACGGCATTTTTCCGTGCCGATTGGCTTTGATACCGATGTCAATGCGGCTGCGCTCGGCGAACGGCGCTGGGGTGCCGCGAAAGGGCTGCAAAGCTGCATTTATATTACCGTCGGAACGGGAATTGGCGTCGGGGCGATCGTCGAGGGAAACCTGCTCCATGGTCTGATGCATCCGGAAATGGGGCATATTCTCGTCCGCCGGCATCCGCAAGACACATTTGCCGGCGTTTGTCCGTATCACGGCGATTGTTTGGAAGGAATGGCGTCCGGACCGGCGATTGAAAAGCGCTGGGGGAAAAAGGGAGCAGAGTTGGCCGATCGCGCAGAAGTATGGGAGTTAGAAGCGTTTTATTTAGCCCAGGCGATTGCCAACTACATTTTAATTTTATCGCCGGAAAAAGTCATTATCGGCGGCGGTGTGATGAAACAAAAACAGCTGTTGCCAAGCATCCGTCGTAATGTTCAAGAGCTGTTGAATGGGTACATTCAGCAAGAAGCAATTTTGCGCGACATTCATCAATATATTGTACTTCCA
Source organism: Parageobacillus sp. NEAU-HV-2 (assembly GCF_059115485.1). Classification (NCBI taxonomy): domain Bacteria; kingdom Bacillati; phylum Bacillota; class Bacilli; order Caryophanales; family Anoxybacillaceae; genus Parageobacillus; species Parageobacillus sp. NEAU-HV-2. The sequence continues at coordinate 29,131 of NZ_JBXUJJ010000011.1, read as the reverse complement.
GGTCTCGGCGATAACGCAGGCATCTGCGGGGCGCTTGCCCTCGCCGAGCAGGCGCTGGCACAATGACTTACTGGCCGCTTGTCCGCAACAGGCGGCTTTTTTATTTTCATGTTTCCGTGACTGATTGGTCATAATTTATGTATAATTATATTACAAAAAAAGTTGATAAATATATACTGCTGTTTTATAATAATTTTGACCTTCTGGTCATATTATCGTTAGGAGCGAAGTCCAATGAAAAGGGAAACGGATTATCAGCGAATTGTCCAATGGCTTCGGCAACGGGGTGTGCGTGCGGAAATTGCGAAACCGCGTATTTCATTGCCATCGTATCGGCAATGCATTGAACTAGTTGCTTCGAAAAGTTCTTCCTTATAGGAGATGACGAGCATGACAGCAGACCGGAGACTGCAATTTATCGAAACGGCGATGAAGCTGTTTGCCGAAAAAGGATACCATTCGACATCGATTCAAGATATTGTCGATGCGTGGGGAATTTCGAAAGGAGCGTTTTATCATCACTTTTCGTCAAAAGAAGACTTAATGCTTGCCATCATTCAGCATCATTTCGAAAAAATGATAGCAAACATCACCGCTATTTCACAGGATAGCGGTTCGGAAAAAGAGCGGTTTATTCAACAAATCGCTGCGCATTTTGCGAATATGCATGAGCATAAACACTTTTTGCAAATGATGATGAGCGAACAGCTGCCAAAAATCAGCGATGATATTCACCATTATTTATTGAAGCAGCAAGCTTACATCTTTTCTTGGTATTGCGACCGCCTCATCGAAGTATACGGAACAGAGGTAGAGCGGTACGTGTTGGATGTGGCGACGATGTTAAACGGTATGATTCGGCAATATATGTTTTGTTTCTTTTTGCAGACAAATAGGATTCATGCCGAAGAAATGGCGCGTTTTCTCGTGCGGCGTTTGGATGCGATTATTGCGAGCTTTTCTCATGAAGAAGCGCCGATTTTAAACAAAGAAATGTTAAAGCCGTTGATCGAAATGGAAGAAAAAGAGCGGTGTGTATTGCAAGAAAAGATTAGCGCCCGCATTGCCCATATGCAAAAAAAGATTTTATCGCTTTCGCTCGATAAAAAGATACAGCACGAGCTTCATGCCGCGCTGGATACGTTAGAAGCGGAGTTAATGAATGAAGAGTCGGCACCGAGGGAATATGTCGTGCAAGGGATTTTATTATATATCGAGAACCGGCATCTTCCGCTGCTTGCGGATGATTTGGCCGCATTAAGAAAGGATATTGAACAATATCGGAAAACGAATAATAGATGGGAGAGAAGTAAATGGAAAAAGCATTAGAAATGCCAACTAGCACCATTCGGCACCGCAATATATTAATTACTGGTTTAATCATTGCCATGCTTTTTGGAGCATTGGACGGAACGATCGTCGGAACGGCGATGCCGCGCATCGTTGGAGAGCTTGGCGGATTAAGTTTAATGACATGGCTGACGACCGCTTATATGTTGACATCGACAACGGTTGTGCCGATTGCCGGAAAGCTTGCGGATTTATTAGGCAGACGAGTCATTTATGTGACAGGACTCGTCGTTTTTATGATTGGCTCCGCTCTTTGCGGCATGGCGAATAATATGACAGAGCTCATCATTTACCGCGGGCTGCAAGGAATCGGCGGAGGAATTATGATGCCGATGGCAATGATCGTCATCGGGGATGTGTTTACTGGAAAAGAACGTGCGAAATGGCAAGGGGTTTTTGGTGGATTGTACGGTCTTGCCTCCATCATAGGCCCGCAAGTTGGCGGTTTTATCGTCGACCATTTAAATTGGCGCTGGGTGTTTTATATCAATCTTCCTGTCGGGATTTTGGCAACGATTTTTATTGCGATGGGATTGAGCAAATATAAAGCGGAAGGGCCAGTGAAGTTTGATCTTGCCGGGATGTTTACGATGGTTGTCGGCGTGGTTAGCTTGCTTTTAGCGTTAACGTTTGGCGGGGATAAGTATGAATGGACATCATGGCAAATCATCACGTTGTTTGCCGTGGCACTCGTCTTTTTAACCCTGTTTGTATTCGTAGAGAGGAAAGCGGAAGAACCAATTTTGCCGATGCATTTATTTAAACACCGCACGTTTACTGTATTAAATGGAATTGGCTTTTTAATGAGTGTCGGCATGTTTGGGGCGATTATGTTTGTTCCGTTTTTTATGCAAGGAGTTGTCGGAGTAAGCGCAACCCAGTCCGGCACGATTATGACGCCGATGATGATTACGATGATTATCGGAAGTATCATTGGTGGTCGAACCGTTTATAAAATTGGTGTAAAATCACAGCTATTCATTGGCATGGTCGTGATGGCGGCGGGGTTCAGTTTATTAAGCACGATGGATGTGGATACGTCCAAATGGACCGCCACGTTGTATATGATCATTTTAGGGCTTGGAATGGGGTTAGTGATGCCGATTTTAACGCTCGCTCTGCAAGAGAGTTTTCCAAAGTCGGAGCTTGGAGTCGTCACCTCCTCCAGCCAATTTTTCCGCGCGATCGGCGGAACATTTGGCATGACGGTGTTAGGGGCGATTATGAACCATCGGTCAAGCCAGCTGCTCGATGATCGTCTCATGCCAATGCTTCGGTCGCTTCCTCCACAAGCAAAAGGAATGGTGGATCGGTTTGCCCATATGATTCATGATGATCCGCAAGGGCTTTATTCCGTTTTGCTTAGCCCGGAAGCGCTGGCGAAAATACCGCCGCAAATGCGGGAAACGTTTGTGCCGATTTTAAAACAGTCGCTGGTGGATTCGCTTCAATCTGTTTTCCTATTTGGACTTATTTTTGTCATTGGTGGAACATTGCTCGTATTTGGACTGAAGAAAATCAAACTGTCTGACCGCCGGCAATTGCAGGAAACGGCGAAAAACGAAGAACTGCCGCAGAGCTAGCTCTCTGCGGCGTTTTTTTGTTGCGGCCGAGCGAGGGAATACGGCAGTGAGTATATACGTTCCACTTGATCGTTCGGCCGGCAAGGAATAGGAATTTTTTCGACTGCCGGAGGCAAGCCTGTGACTTGCCTCCGCCAAGCTGATGCGTGGCAGAGGGCTGCACAACATTGCTGGCGGAGTCGGCACAGTAGGTGGTTGTTCGTAACGGAACTCGAAAAGCATGATGATTCTCTAGGATGGTCCGCCAACCATCAAGATTCGCTGCCAAACACCCGCGAGCGGGTGAGAAAGCGGACGCCTTCTGGCCCTTCAAGCGAAAACATGCCGCCGCGTCCGGGTACGACGTCGATAATAAGCTGAGTGTGTTTCCAATATTCGTATTGCGCCTTGGAAATGTAAAATGGACAGCCGCCGATTTCACCAAGCAGCACATCGGAATCGCCGACAATCAGCTCTCCTTGCGGATAGCACATCGGCGAACTGCCGTCGCAGCAGCCGCCGGATTGGTGAAACATAAGCGGCCCATACTTTGCCTTTAATTTTTCAATCAAGGCGAGCGCGGCATCGGTCGCAATTACTTTTGGCTCCTCGTTCATAATAGTCCCCTCCCTGCAGGAATATCGATGGGCAGAAAAGGCAGCGCGGACGGTGCGCTGCCTACATGATTAGAACAGTCCTAATTTTTTCGGCGAGTAGCTAACGAGTAAGTTTTTCGTTTGCTGATAATGGTCGAGCATCATTTTGTGCGTTTCGCGGCCGATGCCGGACATTTTGTAGCCGCCGAATGCGGCGTGGGCCGGGTACACGTGGTAGCAGTTCGTCCACACGCGTCCCGCCTGGATGCCGCGGCCGAAGCGGTAAGCGGTATTAATGTCACGAGTCCAGACGCCGGCGCCTAAGCCGTACAATGTTTCATTGGCAATCGCCAGCGCTTCGTCCTTATCTTTAAACGTGGTGACGGCAAGGACAGGACCGAAAATTTCTTCTTGGAAAATGCGCATTTTATTATGGCCTTTGAAAATCGTCGGTTTGACGTAATAGCCGTCTCTTAAGTCGCCTTCTAAGTAGTTGCGTTCGCCGCCGATGAGCAGCTCGGCGCCTTCCTGTTTGCCGATATCAATGTACGAGAGGATTTTTTCCAATTGCTCCGAAGACGCCTGTGCTCCGATCATCGTTTCCGTATCGAGCGGGTTGCCTTGCTTGATTTGTTTCACGCGTTCAAGCGCCCGCTCCATAAAGGCGTCGTAAATCGATTCTTCAATCAAGGCGCGCGACGGGCATGTGCACACTTCGCCTTGGTTTAAGGCAAACATTGTAAATCCTTCTAACGCTTTATCGAGAAATTCATCATCTTGTTCCATGACATCTGCGAAGAAAATGTTCGGAGATTTGCCGCCAAGCTCTAGGGTGACAGGAACGATGTTTTGCGATGCGTATTGCATGATGAGTCGTCCCGTTGTTGTTTCGCCGGTAAACGCCACTTTTGCGACACGAGGATTGGAGGCAAGAGGTTTTCCGGCTTCTAAACCAAATCCGTTGACGATGTTGACGACACCTGGAGGAAGTAAGTCTTGAATGAGCTCCATCAAAACGAGGATCGAAGTTGGTGTTTGTTCAGCAGGTTTTAAAACAACACAGTTTCCAGCGGCTAGCGCCGGCGCTAGTTTCCATGCGGCCATTAAAATCGGGAAGTTCCATGGAATGATTTGTCCGACAACTCCGAGAGGTTCTTTAAAGTGGTAGGCTACCGTATTTTCGTCAATTTCGGCGAGCGTCCCTTCTTGGGCGCGAATGCATCCAGCGAAATAGCGGAAATGGTCAATCGCCAGCGGAATATCGGCCGCCAATGTTTCGCGGATCGGTTTGCCGTTTTCCCACGTTTCCGCGACCGCGAGCATTTCTAAGTTTTCTTCCATGCGGTCGGCGATTTTGTTCAAAATCCGCGCCCGCTCTGCGACGGAAGTGCGGCCCCACGAGTCTTTTGCGGCATGGGCGGCATCTAAAGCGAGTTCAATGTCCGCTGCTTTTGAACGCGGCACTTCGCAATACGGTTTTCCCGTAATCGGCGAAATGTTTTCAAAATACTCGCCATCGACTGGAGGAACCCATTTGCCTCCGATAAAGTTTTCGTAGCGCTGTTTAAACGTGACAAGCGCTCCCGGCTGGCCAGGCTGAGCGTAAAGCATTCCAATTCCCCCTTTATATGGTTTTGTATACGCTTGCAAACAAGCGTATACAATTTAGAAAAGTGAAAAAATTCCTCCCAATGATTAGATTAACATTGAAGGGTAATTTTGTCAAAGCAAAAAAACAAGCCGCCTAGTAATGCAATTCGAGCCCTTCCAGCCAGCGGCTTGCGTATACGCTGCTTAAATGATGGAACGATTCCAGCACATCGCTTGGATTCGCCGCAAAAAATTGTTTTGCAACGCTTTGATTTTGTTCGTGAATAAATTGAAACAGAAAGTCTGTTTTGACACGATTGACGATTAAAAGCGCACAATAAGAGCGTTCGAGCTGCTTTTTGCGTTCGATTGTATCATCAATTTGTTCGAAATGCGCGTTATAGCGGGAAATGAGTTCGGATATATGTTCGCGAATTCGCGCTTGCGCTTCGTTCATCATTTCCTCGATCTCTCTGGCAGAAAGAAAGGATTGTTCTTGCAACATGGTTCCAAACACTTGTTGTAAAGCATGCGACGATTCTGTTGCGAATGCTACATTGGCGAGCAATCCATGCATATATTCATACTCATCCGCCGCTTGAATGCGTAATTTCATAATGATTTCAAGCACATCGGAATGGACTTTTTCTTTCGTCCAATGTCTCGTTAGTTCATGAAGCAAAATCGATAAGAGATGGGCTGCTTCTTCTTTCGTCATGGCGGTTAGTTCCTTTCTACGTTGTTTATTTGTATATCTAAAGGATGCCATGTTTTCTTCATGTCCGTCAATGTTCATGTTGTAGGACGCCACTTCTTCAAGTAAGATGGAATTAATGGAAAAAGGGGAGGAGAGAAGCGATGAAGCCGCTGCGCTTACGGGGACATCATTTATTATGTGTGCACGGATTTCGCGGCATGGGATACAGCCCATCGTTTGTGGAAAAGATGTGGGAAGTTGTAACGAACATTCGCGATGAGGAGAAAGACTTTCCGATTCAAGTCGTCGCTGCTCTTGATGATGCGTGCATGGCATGTCCGCACCATGGAGAAACGACGTGCCAAGCCGATCCGAATTCGAATGAACATGTTACTTCGATGGATCAAAAAGTGATCCATCACTTAGGCATTGAAGAAAACGGTATTTATTTAAAATCGGAATTAGTGAAACTTACCGCCCAAAAAGTGCGTCCGGAACATTTAGATTATCTTTGTGCCGACTGTTCTTGGCTTCCGTACGGTGTGTGTAAAGAAGGGATTGCCAATGTCCGCAATGGCAATATTATGCAAAAGTAAACAGGATGATATTTTTGTCAGAATTCCGCAAAAATAATGACACCTTCCATAAAAAAGTGTGGTATGATAAACAAATATAAAGAGATTCTCGAACAGAAAGGGTTATGGACATGAAAGTGGCAAAATTCGGTGGAAGTTCTGTCGCAAGCGCCACACAGTTTCGTAAAGTGGCGGATATTGTCAGCTCCGATGTTGAACGGCGCATTGTGATCGTATCGGCACCGGGAAAACGGTTTAAAGACGATGTGAAAGTGACCGATATGCTTATTCAGCTGGCGCAGGCGGTGATCGACGGGAAAGCATATGATGAGGTGCTTGACGAGATCATAAAGCGGTATGCAGAAATCGCGAACGAGCTCGAGTTGCCAGCAAGTGAATTTTTAACTCAACTCGAAGATGATTTGCGTTGGAAAATTTCTGAGTACTGCAATGAGCCATGCCGCTTGATGGATGCGATCAAAGCGAGCGGGGAAGATCATAACGCGCGGTTGATGGCGCTGTATTTACAGGAAACCGGGCTGGAAGCAAGCTATGTCAGTCCGCAGGAGGCGGGAATTTTCGTTACGGATGAACCGGGCAATGCACAAATTTTGCCGGAGTCATACGAAAAGTTGTATCAGTTGCGCAAACGGCGCGGCGTGTTGGTCATCCCGGGGTTTTTCGGTTACTCGCTTGATGGACATATTGTGACATTTCCGCGCGGTGGCTCCGATATTAGCGGCTCCATTGTCGCAGCAGGCGTAAAAGCGGATGTGTACGAAAACTTTACCGACGTTGATTCGATTTATTGCGTCAACCCTTCAATTATTGCCAATCCGCGCAAATTGAAAGAAATTACGTACCGGGAAATGCGCGAGCTTTCTTACTCTGGGTTTTCCGTGTTTCATGATGAAGCGCTCGAGCCGGTATACCGCGCAGGAATTCCGGTTTGCGTCAAAAATACGAATAATCCGGCCGCGCCAGGTACTTGGATTGTTGCCAAACGCAACCATCAGGAAGAGCCGATTGCCGGCATTGCCAGCGATACGGGATTTTGCAGCATTAACATTAGCAAATATTTAATGAACCGGGAAATCGGATTTGGGCGCCGGGTGCTGCAAATTTTGGAAGATGAAGGAATTTCCTACGAACATACGCCTTCTGGCATCGACAATATGTCGGTGATTTTACGTGCTAACCAGCTAGAAGGAGAGAAAGAAAAGCGCATTTTAGACCGCATTCAAACGGAATTGGAAGTCGATGAAGTGAATGTGGAATACGGGCTCGCGCTCATTATGGTCGTCGGCGAAGGCATGGAGCGCACCGTTGGAATGGCGGCAAAAGCGACAACGGCGCTGGCAAAGGCCAACATTAACTTAGAAATGATTAACCAAGGCTCATCGGAAGTAAGCATGATGTTTGGCGTGAAAGAAGAAGTCGTCACCCATGCGGTGCGTGCGCTGTATGAGGCGTATTTTCAGGAATTACCTATCGGAAACAGCGTCAAATAAGAAGTAGGATACATAAGAAGCGGAAACGAACAAAACAGATTCGTTTCCGCTTCTTTTTTATACATAAGACGCCGTTGTTTAGAAAATACTACCAATGTATCTTACTCCATGTAATGGAAGGGAGGAAATGGCATTGAAACGGTGGTTGTCCGCTATTATCGCTTGTTCGGTGGTTATCATCGCTTCTAATGGGGCGCGCGCATTTGCCCAAATTCAACAACAAGAACTGGAACAGTACATAGGCAGCATCGGCTGGTCGATGGACGATCTGCTTCATTACTTGGGCAAGTACCACATGACGGTCGCGGATTTTCAAAACATGGAGGAATTAAAACAATGGCTTGGCACGCCGATTACGGAAGAAAACATGCAACGCTTGCTTAAGAAGCACCAACTGACGCAAGAAGAGCTAGAGGCGCTGCTCGGGCAGTTTGGGGAAACGGTGCAAGATTATACGTTTATTGAAGATTTGGATACAGCGGTCCGTTTTTACCTGCACCATAACAAAAAGATGCAGCAAATTAACGATATGCTTGGTGTGATTGGCTTTACCGAAAGTGAGGCAAAACGTCTGTTTGCCCATATTGCCTCGCTGCCAAATCCAGAGGTAGGACAGCAGTTAGCCGAACTTAATCGCCGTCTGAAACCATTTTTGCAAGTAGAAGATGCGACACAGCTGACCGAAACGCAGCGCAGGCAGCTGCTTTCCATTTGGGAAGAAACATTGTCTACTTTGCAAATGAAAGCAACATTTTATTTAGAGGAAAACGGGAAAAGGCAGAAAATCGCTTACCACGAGCTGGCAGCGGGAAACATGCCTGATGATGGACGTGAGCTATTGGTCGAGCTATATAACGAAGCAGGGGAGTTGCTTTCTGATGTACGGTTGTCCAAAGAAATGTTTACTTCCGGCTACGTCATGCGGGCGGGGGAAAAATGGGTCGCAGCAGGAGCATTAGCAAGTGAAATGAAAGAAACGATGTATGGCGAAAAAATGCCGGATACCGCTTCTCCATATCTGACACATGCGCTTTCCGGTGTTCTCCTCACATTGTTTGGCTTTTACGTTTATTGGCGCACGAAAAGGAAATTGGCGGAGTGAAAACGAGTGTTTCATCGCACGAAGATGTATGTTGCAGCGGTATGTATCGTGATCGGTTTGGGGATGGCGCTTTGGAACGGTTATTGCTACTGGATCGGATATCATGCCGTACAAAATGTTGAAGCCGAAGGCAAAAAACAGCCGTCCCGGCCGCAACAGGCGGCGCTGCCGGCAAAGCCGAAGATCGGAGAGCAAATCGGTGCACTGTTTATCCCGAAGCTCGGCGTATCGATCCCGATTTACCACGGAGTGACGGAACAGCAGCTGCGAAAAGGCATCGGCCACTATCCAAAAAGCGCTCTGCCTGGGGAACCGCGCAATATGGTGCTATCGGGCCATCGCGATACCGTATTTCGGCAGTTAGGGCAAATCGGCATTGGTGACGAATTAATGGTGAAAACGGCAAGCAAACAATTTATTTATCGCGTAACGAAAGTCCGCATTGTCGATCAACATGACCGGACGGTTCTCGTCGAAAAACCGCGTCCAACGCTAACGGTGACGACGTGCTATCCCTTTCATTTTTTCGGCAAGGCAAAGCAGCGCTATGTGCTGATCGCCCGGCTCGTTTCGATACAAAAACGATAAAGAAAAGGGCTAGAAGCGTTTTCTAGCCCTTTACTGTTTCTTCATTATTTTTGATCCCGCGTCGTTCGTCTAGCTGCTGTTTAAATTCTTTCAATAACGCCTCGCCTTGCAGTCCCTTTTTTACAAGACCCGCCAGTACGACTTCCGCCAAGTTCGTTCTACTTGGAACGATGAGTCCTTCCATCAGCACGCTGATATGGTTGTTCATTCTTGTGATGGAACGAATGGTGACGAGCATATTGGCTGGATCATTGCTGCGATTGGTAATTGTTACTTGCAGACGAAATTCACTCTCTTTGTGCTGCAGGTCTGCGAAAATTGGTTCATACTGTTGGTCTAAATAGGCTTCGACGAGCCAGCGGTTTTTTCCATCTTCTTTATTAATAATAAGGCCGTCAATAAACGGAATATCCTGCCGGTGCGAATCGTCGTAAACGACGGAGAGCCCCACAAGCTTGAAGGTTTTCATTCCATCACCTCGTCAGCATTGTCTTGTAGAAATTATAGCATATTCTCATCGCAAAAGAAAAACGCATCATGTGTCTGTCCCCTATTTACCATTTTATACGGGAAAACGAAATAAGTTATGTCCATGGAATGGTTTCATGAACGCAAAATGTCACAAAAGCATGCCAAAATTCAATTTTGCTGGTCAGTCTCCCTTATTTGTACAGGATGCCAGTCATTATTGTACCAATAAATATCATACAAAAATTCAAAAATCGCGATTTTACGCCGAAACTGGAAGTCATTTATGATGAAAATGCAAGAAAACGAAGGGAGGGATGTGTCGAAACATGATTAACCAAGTGGTGCTCGTCGGCCGGTTAACGAAAGATCCAGAACTTCGCTATACCGCCGAAGGGGCAGCAGTCGCTAACATTACGTTAGCGGTGACAAGAAATTTCCGCAATGCGGAAGGAGGGGTAGATACGGATTTCGTCCCGTGCGTCCTTTGGCGAAAGACAGCGGAAAACACCGCCAATTATTGTCGGAAAGGCTCGATGATTGCGGTGACGGGGCGAGTCCAAACGCGAAACTATGAAAACAAAGATGGACAGCGTGTCTATGTGACTGAGGTAGTGGCAGAATCTGTCCGCTTTATCAGCGCCAGCAAAGTCAATCAATGGGTTGAACACACATGAATTTCCTCTGTAATTCCCCAATTTTCCTTTCCAATCATTGTCCCCAAGAGAAAAAGAATATATTTTTCCCCAAAAAGTCCCCAACGATGGCGCTAGCACGATCATGTTAGCGCTTTTTTTCTGCAGACATAGTAAAAGATCTAATATATGGAACGCCCTTCTCTATTGGATGGCATCGGAAAATTCTTTGACGATCGTCACGATCATCGCTTCAGCATGTTTCCGCTTTTTGCTCGGCAATTGTGTCAGCGAGTAAATGGCTTCTTCGATGTCGGGGTTTTGTTTCAAATAATCAATAATATCAATCGTTTTTTCGCTAATATCGTCCGTTTGATACAATCGTCTGACCTCGCGCAACAGTTCCTTTTTGGACGTATGCTTGCCAATTAAAAAGTCGACGCTCACGTTGTACAAATTGCTTAGTTTTTCTAGCGACTGTACATCGGGAAGCAAGTCGCCATTTTCCCATTTGCTAATTTGTGAACGCGATATATTCAAGTATTGCGCTAACTGTTCCTGCGTCCAGTGCTGCTGCTTGCGCAAATATTTTAGTCTTTCGCCTAAATCCATCATTATTCACCACGCTACCATAAAATCGATTAATAACTTAAAGATAGAAAAGCGTGGCGAAGTCTTGTGTTCTGTTTATAACCATTACCTTATTTGTTCTGAAAAAGAACGAAACAACTCTTTACCCCAATGTTCGACACCTTTTGTATCTACCAGCAGCATGGTACAATGGGTAAAAATGGGTAAATATTTACTATAATTAGGAAAAAGAGGGATGAGGGTGAATATTTATCTGTCCGATTTAATGGTTAGTGAACGGAAAGGCCCGAAACGAAAAAAGAAAACGTATCGCGTATTTATTAAAGAGATGAAAAATCCGTTTTCGATTCGACTGAAAACGATTGCACCGACGAATTTTACCGATTCATTGCGGTTTTTAAAAAGCGAGGAAAACCGCGATCGTTTTTTAGAAGAGGACGCGCTATTCCGTACGATTATATGTTCTAGTGATGCCCATTTATATTTTGTTTTTAAATGTGTCAATCAATTATATATGGTTATTGTAAAGCTAGATTTGCAAAAGCAAAAGTTTGAAATCGCCCTCTACGAGTGGAACCAGCTGCAGCAAAAATATCTCCGCGTTCACACCAATGAATTGTTAGCGATGGAAAGACAGCTGATTTACGAAATCTTGCAATCTATTTATATTTTTGACCATGAGCGCATTTCCTATTTGTTTACGTGCCCGGCGAGAAAAAACAACAAAATGTTGTAGTTTGCTTCCCCCAAATGCTTTCCTTGCTGGTACTCATCTTCCATGGTATGTCGATGATTTCGCTAACATCCCAAACCCTATTTCGTCGCTTGATCCCGTATGGCGTTATAGTTGCTTTCTGAAAAGGAAAAAACTCTTCTATTAGGAAGGGATTTCCGTTATACTAGTGAATAAGAATTATATATTAATAACATATATAGTCATTTTTGCGTCTTTATGCATGTCGAAAAAGGGGGTAAAGCTACGAAAGTTGTCGTTCTTTTGTACGATGTAGGAGCCTGGTTTTACATAGATTCCTTTTTTCGACATGATCACAATTGCGAATTCTACTTACCGCGTGAAAGCAAAAGAGGTAAAGCTGAGTGAAATCGGCACGCTGACGTTTTATGTTGTGAATGTTCGAGAAAAGGTGCGAAGGATGAAAGCAGGAAAGAAAGAGGGAGATCGCTGTGAGTATAAGGCCAAGACATGTTATATTAACGACCGCTTTCGCTTCGGCGCTGTTTTTGATGCCGGATGACGGGAAAGCAGCAGAATGGAAAGTTGGGATGAGCTCGCCGCAAGTGAAAGAGCTGCAGCAAAACTTAAAGTTGCTTGGCTATTTCAAATATCCGGAGATCACCGGTTATTATGGAACGATTACGCAAGATGCGGTCAAGCGATTTCAACAAAATAACGGTCTTTCCGCAACAGGGGTCGCAGATGCCCGCACTGTACAGTTGATTCAAAATGCGGTGAATAAGCAATCTGGCAAAGCTTCTCAAACAAATGCATTAAAAATAGGCTCAAGAGGGACGGAAGTCAGCAAATTACAACAAAACTTAAAACAACTTGGCTATTTTACATATTCGGAAATAACGGGATATTATGGAACGATGACAGCGGATGCTGTTCGAAAATTTCAAAAACGATATCAACTTCCAGTTACTGGTACGGCTGACAGTACGACGCTGGCGAAAATTAACGAAGTGATAGCCAACTCTAAACCGCAGCTGTCCGCACCGAAAGCGGCTATCTATTTAACGATTGGGTCGACGAATCCAGAAGTGAAAGAAGTACAAACGAAGCTAAAGCAGCTCGGTTATTTTACCTATCCGGAAATAACGGGGTATTACGGGGCGATTACGGCGGACGCGGTGAAACGATTCCAGAATAGCGTCGGCCTCAAAGCGACTGGTGTTGTCGATGCGGAAACATATGATCGATTGATGGGACAGGCGCCGCAGCGGAAGTTGGATGTCATCGAGCTTGTCGCCGATGCGTCCGAGCTTCTCGGCACACCGTACGTCTGGGGCGGCCAAACGCCGGAGGTGGGCTTTGACTGCAGCGGATTTATCGTTTATTTGTTCAAAAAACAAGGAATCTCTTTGCCTCGTACAGTAGCGACGATTTGGAATGTCGGTACGCCGGTTTCCTCTCCTGCGGTTGGCGACATTGTCTTCTTTGACATAAATCAATCCGGTCCGTCCCACGCGGGCATTTATATCGGCAATAGACAATTTATTCATAGCGGTTCTTCCACTGGCGTTACCATTAGCAGCCTCGACACTTCTTATTGGAAAACGCGCTATATGGGGGCAAAACGGTACTAAGTCATATCGATTTCCTAAAGAAAAGGGATGGTTTCCTGATTGGAAAAGCCATCCCTATTATATATGGAATCTTCCATTTTGCGGCAGTACGGATAGCGGCAAAAATGTTTGCTCTTTTTATATTATAGTAGAAAAATATTCCATTGTTGTGGAAATGGGTATAAAATAATTTAATATTAAAACTATTTTGGAGGCAAACCAATGAAAAACATGTATCGCTTCACGGCTATTCTTTTTTTCGCAGCCGTTGTTATGTTCGGATGGCGCGCGCATGATGCGCAGGCAGCGGTGCTATGGGGAAAATTAGCATTGAAGAAAGGAATGATCGGAAAAATTGCCGTCGTCCATGACACCGAGCTTTACCACGGAACGACGCCAGACAAATTAAAAGTGATTGGAAAACTAAAAAAAGGGAACGAATACCGTGTCTACAGCAAAAAAACCATCAAGGGAACCGTCTTTTACGGCGTCGGCGGGGGGAATTACGTGAAAAACACCGCCAATATCCAGTACGTTCCTTTATCTAAGGAACAATTTGTCTCGCTGGTGAAGCAGGCGATAAAAGGACAATATATCATCGTCGCCAATGGGCAATACGTCCCGTTTGTCATTGAAAAACAAAAAGGCAACCGCCTGTTTGGCTGGTATCTTTACAATGGAGAAGGATCATTGCCGATCGAAGGAGAAATGGCTGGTAACAACGTGACGTTGCGGGTATATTTTGATGATGATGTTACCCATATTTTGGATTCGATTTCTTATTTAAAGGAATATCAAGTACCTAAGGAAGAAATCGAAGAAATTGCCGAGCAGCTTGTCAATAATGACGATTATTATATGCAGTTTCAATTCTCCATTACCGACAGCCCCGATCAATTCAGCGGGCAATTCCGCCTCATGGATTTATACTTAGACGATCGTTACGATGTAGTCAGAACAGAATTAGGACAACCGTTTGCCATCCAGGTCAAAAAATTGGATTAACCCTGTGCAAACCGATAAGTGAGCGGCCGAGGCGCCCTTACTTTTTTATGGTGAAAACTGAATGGCGTAAATGGAACCAATTCTTCATTTTCTGAATCAATAAGGAAAATATACGTAACTATTGGTCTATTTAGAAATAATGCGCATATTTTATATATGGTGTAAATGAAAAAATATCAAGGAACAAATGGAAAAATATCGACGAAATTTCTTAAAAAAAATGCAAATAAGACTAGAAATTACAAAAAAAATGTATTATTATAGTAACTGTGGAGTAATTATGGATATGTGCGCAGTATATAGAAATATGCGCACTATTTTCTATTATCATCCTATTATAGGTTCCATAGGATGATAAAGTAAATTTTTTAGAACTTGTTAAGCAATGAATTTATTAATAATACATTGCTCTAAAGCAAGTGATTTTTATAATAAAGGGGGATACATTTCTCAATGGATAAGAAAAAAGCTGTGAAACTAGCAACAGCGAGTGCTCTTGCAGCAAGTGCATTTGTCGCTGCAAACCCAAACGCTTCTGAAGCGGCTACTAACGTAGCAGCTGTAGTAAGCCAAGCAAAAGCACAAATGAAAAACGCTTACTACACTTACAGCCATACAGTAACAGAAACTGGCCAATTCCCAGACATCAACAAAGTGTACGCTGAGTACAACAAAGCGAAAAAAGCATATAATGATGCAGTAGCATTGGTCAAAAAATCTGGCGGCGCAAACAAAGACGCTTATTTAGCGGATTTGGACGCTACATACAAAGAGTATATTGCAAAACGCGTTGTCACTTACATTGACGCTTACAACTATGCTGTGAAATTAGATGGTTTGCGTCAACAATTAGCAGATGCTATTAAAGCGAAAGATCTTGCGAAAGCAGAAGAGCTTTACCACAAAATTTCTTATGAGTTAAAATCTCGTACAGTAATCTTAGACCGTGTATATGGTCAATCCACTCGCGAGCTTCTTCGCACTAAATTTAAAGTAGAAGCACAAAAACTTCGCGACAGCTTAATCTATGACGTTACAGTTTCTATGAAATTAAAAGCAGCTGAAGACGCAATTAACAAAGACGACTTAGCTACAGCTGAAAAAGCTTTAGCAGACGCACAAAAATACTTGCCACAAGTAACTGACACATTCAAAGCAGAATTAACTGCTAAAGAAGCAACTGTAAAAGCTGCTTATGAAGCGAAGTTAGCTCCTAAAGTTGTGAGTGTAAGTGCGATTAACGGTACAAAATTAGAAGTTAAATTCAATAAAGCTATTGATAAGAATACTATTTCAATTGGTGACTTCACAGTAACACCATTAGATGGCCAAGCTGCATTAGTTGGATTAGTTGGTACTTTAAGTGCTGATGGAAAAACTTACACGATTGAAACTGCTGGTGGACAATTCTTCAATAAACGTTATGATGTAGCTTTAGGTAATAATGTTGTTAAAACTCAAGATGGTAAAGATGTTCCACAGTACAAAACTACTATTGATGTAAAAGATACAGTTGCACCAACAATCAAAGAAGTAACTTATGAACAAGCTGGTGCTGGTAAGGTAGATGTTACTGTTAAATTTGATGAACAATTATCATCTGTCGGTACTGTAAGTGTAGATGGAGCTAAAGTTACTCCAACTTTCACACAATATACTAAAGAAATGAAATTAACTGGTCTTGATGCTGGTAAAACTTATAAAATTGATGTAGTGGGTGCTACTGACGTTGCGGGTAATGTTGCAAATCCACTTTCTACAAGTGTTGTTACATCAACAGACTCATCTTTACCTACAGTAGCTGTTTCTGTAACTAACGCTACTATTAAGTTAGATTTCTCTGAAAAAGTAGCTGATACTGGAGCTAATGCATTTGTTGTTAAAGTTAATGGAGGAAGTGCTCTTACTGCTGTAAGAGATGCAAATGATCCAACTGTTTATACTGTTGACGCAAGCTCTGAATTAGCAGGTAGCACATTCTTAAATAATGCTAAAATCACTGTAACTAACATCTATGACTTAGCTGGCAACAAAGGTCAAGATGTAGAGGTAACTGCAAACCTTGTTAAAGATACAACAGCTCCTAAGTTCGTATCAGCTTCAGCAGAAGGTGCTAAGTTAGTACTGAAATATGACGAAGCAATCAAACCTTCTACTGCTGCAAACATCACTGAAGCTGATCTAGGAATCAAATTAGTTGATAAAGATGGAGTTCTGCATACTTTAACTCCTTCTACTGATTTCACAGCAACAACTGTACATGGTTATGACTTAAATGGTAATGGTGGAATTGATGCTGGTACTGAAGAAGAAAAATACGTAGTAGTGACATTAGCAGAAGCTGGTGGTAAAGACTTCATCGATGCTAGCGGTAAACTAGTACAAGGTACTTATACTGTAACAGTTGCTAAAGATCAACTTGAAGATGCTGCAGGTAACAAGGTTGCTGCCTCTACATTCAATGTAGTAGTTGGTGCAGGTACTGGTACTCCAGCTAAAACAGTTACTTACTCTGCTTCAAACGCTGGATTACCTAATAATCAGTTTAAAGTTACTTACAGTGAAGATATGAGCAACAGTGTATTAGATGCTTCTAAATATACTTTAGGTGGAGTTGCTCTTCCAACTGGTACTACTTTAACTTTTGTTGATAACAAACAAAATGTTTTAGTTACTTTACCAGAAGGATATATTACTGTTGAAGGACCTCGCGTTTTAACAGTTTCTGGCGTTACTGCTGCTGACGGTGATCTTCTAGACACTGATAACCAAGCTCGAGTAACTTTAACTCTTAAAGAAAATGTTGCTCCTGTTGCAAGCAAAGTTACTGTAGTAAGCGATTCTAAAGCTGTTGTTGACTTCTCTGAGTCTGTTGCAGGTGCTACTACTGGTATTAAAGTAAAAGTTAATGGTGTAGAAGTTACTCCGACTTTAAATGTTGTAAATGGTGATTTAGAAGTTGTCTTTGCTGCTGGAACATTAAAAGCGACAGATAAAGTAACAGTTGAATTCTCTGACGCTGTTCTAGCTGACGCTGCTGGAAACAAAGTAAAAAATGGTTCTATTAGCAACTAATCCTTTTAGAGATAGGGACTGATATCTGTCACCACTCGCAGCTCATTAAAATATGTCGAAAGGCTCTGTAGAGAGAAATCTCTGCGGGGCTTTTCTTTTTCCTGCTTTTTTAAAGAGAAAAAAGGCAAAGCGACAATGGTTTTACCCTGAAATGGATGCTAAAACCTTAATCAGAACTTCTTCTCTTTTCCATTTTATTTCGTTTCCAAAGATACGGACCAATGAGTGGTAAGCATGTTTAGCTTGTTCGCTTTTCACTGCTTTTTCCAAGTATTGCATTATCTTTTCGCCGCTATCTTCGTTTTCTTGTATTGATAATAGATCCATCTCCTTCTGGTATCGAAGCAAGACACGATAGATGAACTTGATCCTTTCTCCTTCTTTTCTGCATCGATTCATGTATATCCTTTGACTTATGAATATCCGCAAGCAGTTTCTCAAATTCTTTCGATTCCTCATCGTTTAAATAAGTATAAAACCTTTCTATGTTGTACGGATACATTTACACAATGTTGCATCGAATATATTTTAAGAGAAAGATAGATTGATAGAGAAAGGTCTGATTTCATGCGTTTAAGGACAATCATTTTTTTAGCGGCTTCATTGATTGTTTCGTTGCTGAATACGGAACAAGCGAGTGCAAAAACGATATTAAATGCCCCACATATTCAACAAATGCCGGAATTGCCGCGCGGCTGCGAAGTAACGTCTTTAGCGATGCTTCTCCAGCATTCGGGTATTCAAGTTGATAAAATGACGTTGGCGAAGCAGGTAAAAAAAGTTCCGTTTAAGACAAACGGATTGTACGGCAACCCTTTCGATGGATTTGTCGGGGACATGTATACGTTTAGTAAAAGCGGTTATGGCGTTTATCATCCGCCGATTTATGATTTAGCGAAAAGGTATATTCCAGATCGTGCCGTTAATTTATCAGGGAAAGACGCGAAGATGCTTTATCAATTTATTGATCGTGGCTCTCCTGTTTGGGTTATTGCAAATACGAAATTTCAAAAACTGCCGTCATCCGAGTTCCACATTTGGAATACAAAGAGAGGAAAAATTGCCATTACATATAGAGAACATTCTGTTCTTATTACGGGCTATGACGAGCGTTATATTTATGTAAATGATCCTCTTTACTATCGGAAAAATCGAGCGGTAAGCCGGAAAAATTTTGAGGCAGCATGGGTGCAAATGGGGAAGCAAGCAATTAGTTACTTACCAAAGCCAAAATGGCAAATAGAATTGAAAGAAGGACAAATCGGGAAGCTTACGATATTAAAGCCTATTAATCTATGGAAGCGGAATGAAGCAGGTCAGCTAGAGTTTGTTAGAGTGCTTCATCCTTATGAAATGTATCGCGTATATGGCTACAGTCAAGCGTATAGAGGACAATATGCTTTAGGAAGCGGTCTTTATGTAACAAATATCCCAGGATACATTAAATATGAGACACCACCGAAAGAACTGTTAAATAAAACGTTGTAGAAAAGCCTGTGTCCTGAAAAAGTTGCTTTAGCAGATAACAAATAGGCTACAACGGTGACGGTTGGCTGTTCGGGGAAGATGGAAATATAAAGATAGAAGAAAAGGAGCTTAATCCCAAAAATAAAATTTCTACTTTTGGGACAGCTCCATTTTTATTTATTGAACAATCTTAATACGCCCTCCTACTTTCAGTTCGATTGCCTCCATTTTTATAAATAATTCAGTCATGCGTCTTTCATCTTTCGATTGTAAGCCGTTTGACAGCATGCCTGTGGTCCATTCCTAAAAAACAGACACTTTGATAGTGAAAAGCCATAGTTAAGGAAGGAATATTATATAATGGAACGAAGTTTTATTTATAGGGGGGAGAAAAATGGGAAGGTCGAAGCTTTTTTATTTTGTGTTATTGTTGGCTGCTGTTAGTACATTCGCCATGATGCCGTTTGCTGAAACAGCTTCTGGCAGTGTTCACGATAGTTACATGCCTGATCCTACAAAAATTTTTAAATATCGTTTTTACGAAGGATCGAGTAGGCAAGAGTTTAGTCATGTTCAGGATGGCATGTACATTTGGAACGGGGTATATTCGTATGACACTGATCAGCCATTCACAAAATTTTACAAAGAAAGCAAAGCCGGGCTTATAGAAGGCAATCTTACTTATGGCTACTCGTCCATGTATCTGGCATATCCGCTAAAGGTAGGAACAACTTGGTCCTATAAGAATCAACAAGGGAAGAACATCATTTGTAAAATTACGTCTGTAACGAAAACAATAAAAACAAAAGCCGGGACATTTAAAAATGTCGTAGAAGTGCGGGAAAGTGATGGTACGTATCGTTACTATGCAAAAAATGTTGGTTTAATTAAGAAGTATCAGCCTCACTTGCCACCACATATAGATGAGAAAGTTACCGAATTAGTTTCTATTCAGCCTAAGATTAAGGTGATGTGGGGAAAAGCAGAATTAAAGAAAGGACAGATCGGAAGAATAACAGTTCAAAAGCCGATAAATTTATGGAAGCGGGACAAAGATTATCGGTTACAGTTTGTCAGAATCTTAAAGCCAGGCGAGCAATACCGCGTTTATAGATATGATAACCGATATGGCGGGCAATACGGTGTAGGGGAAGGATATTACGTGACTAATATTCCTTCTCATATAAAATATGAAACTCCATCTAAGCAACTGCTGGAAAAAGTAAGGACGTTATATTCTAATTAGACTTTTACACTCTCCTCTGACAAAGCTCTTTTTATCGTTTCGAGTTTCAGTTCTTATAGGTTCTTCTTTTCGCAGAAATCCTTTTTATTCTCTGTACAAGCATTTTTTTCGATTAACACATGTCTGCTTTCAAAAGCTCGATCCGCAGTTATCATTAAAAATTTGTCGGACAAATGATTTATGAGAAGCCCTGTGAAGAAAAAAACTGGTCTTTCCTGTATGTATTTAGGAAAAGACCAGTTTTTCTTTAGGAAACTCTTATTAATAGAAGGAACGGAAAAATCCATCGAGGAACTGCTTGGCAATGTCCCATTTGGATAATTGCTTTATCGTTTCTTTTCTTGGCTTTTCCACTTCAAGCGGGACGATGACGTCCATTCCATTTTTCATCTGTTTCGTTGGATGGGACACAATATATTCGTTTTGGCGAAGGCCTTGCTCGATTTCTTGTTTCTTTCCATGGGTGATTCCTAGTGTTACGTTTCGTTTTTCGAGTTTGCCATGATGAATGACATAGACAAACGATTTCGTTTTTTCATGCCACACCGCTTCGGTAGGAACGGTAATTGCCCCATTCTTTTCTTTTGTCACTACCGTGATGTTTACGTGATACCCGAAAGGAAGCTGTTTCGGTTGTTCGTTCAGTCGCACGGTAAACGGATATTCGCTTTTTTCTTGAAAACCTGTTTCTTTGATTGGAAATTTGCCGATATCGGCAATCGAGCCAGCGAATGACTCATTTTCGTTCGGAACGTGGACAGTCGCTGTCTGTCCGACGGCGAGTTTTCCGATTGTTTCTTCTTTCGCTTTTCCTTGAACGATAGCGGAAGGGGAAGCGATGGTGATCAGCGGTTTTGACTGGTTATAGCTGATTTCTTCCACCACGCCAGCCGTGTTGCTTTCCACGATCAGTTCGTCTTTTTTCTCCGTTAGTTCATTTTGTTGTTCCTCATATTCCTTCATTTGCCATTCGAGCAGCGTTTTTTCCCGCTCCGCTTCTCTCGCTTTTTCTTCCCATTGTATCTTCTCTATACTATCTTCTTTAGCAGAAGAGGACATGGTTGTATAATAATCGATATCCTTCGAAAGCTGTTCGATCTGCGCGTTTAATTGTTCTTTTTTTCGTGCGATTCGCTGAATCTCCCGGTCGACTTCTTCATCAACGTATCGTATCAGTGGTGTACCGACTTGCACTTCTTGCCCCTTTGTGACAAGAATTTCATCGATGGCGCCGAGCTGCGGGTTATAGTAAATGAATTTTCGCTCTGTTGGCACGGTCATGCCGGCAGCGTGAACGGTTTCTTTCATATTTGTTTTTTCTGGTTTTGTCCGTTCGTTTACATAGACCGATTTTGGAATTTTACTATGATTATTAAACAAGATGTAAAAGTTGGCGCATAGACATAGCGCTATGACGATGAATATATATCGTTTCCACCGTTTCATCGGCATTCCTACCTTTCATTACGATCCGCTACATGGAAAGTTTGTATATGTTACTGATAATAACGCCAAAAAAGAGGTAGACGGCAATGACAATCATCGCGACACGTTGAACCGATTTTTCCGTCAAGGAGCGAAGAGCAATGATTTGTATCGAGATAGCCCAGATGGAAAAGAGTGAAACAGTTCGCAATAGCGCCCATATAAAGGCATGTTTCGTTATGTAAGGCCCCCACACACCAAGGGAAAATGGGGAGAAGAGATCCTTTACGCCGAAAAATAGTTGTAATGGAAAGAGAAGCATATCTTCGAGTAAGAAAATGAGCAAAATCGGCAGTTGAATCGTTAATAGTTTCACAAAATCCATATCAAAAAGTAAATAATAGATGATAGAGGATATGAACAAAAATAATAACGGAACGCACAGACCGCCCAACGCATGGCCGAACGCGAATAAAAGCTGCAAGAAAGCAAATTGTTCGCCTGTGTATCGGTTGAGATGTTTTATCAGTTCTTCCGTGCCAATGCCAAAATAAGCCCGCAGCAACGAAAGAACAACATTGAAAAACAATAGAAGAAGGACGACGGTTGTCACATTTTTTACCCGTTCTGCTTCTCTAAGCTGGGCAAATGTGACTTTTGGATGAAAAATTTCTTTGAGCGGATTGCTTTTATACACCATAAATAAATCCCCCATATTTATCCATAATAGGCATAAGCATATTGTAATACAAAGATACAGAATTTGTCATCATGCGAGGATTTCTTTTTATGTTTAGGAGGAAACGTTACAAAAATCGCCCCCCTACAGAAACTTCTGTAGGGGGGCATGTAAGAGGATTTGTGAGTTAAATTCATAGAGAGTGAGGGATAAGCAGGCATCAATCCCTTTCCTCCACTAAGTGAGCAACAAGAACATACTGCTTCGGTGCCGCGCCGATTTAGTGAAATGGATAGCACGTGGATACGGTTAATGTGGCTTTTGGCTTTGGTACGATGACGGTTCTGTCATTGGCGTCTACAATCAGACTGCGTGCCTGTCACCACCAGTAAATCCTTTATCAAAATTGTTTTCCTACGTTTTGGACAATTCCTCCATGTAATTCGTTTTATTATAGCGCCTCTATCGGTGTGTCTACTTTTTAGACTAACATCAAACTGTGTGAAAAATTATACAATATTATAAAAAACACAAAACTTTGGATTGGAACGGATCTGCCCCTCTTCGAAACATTTTTACATCGCTTAGACAGGATTTTTCCACGAATTATCGAAAATTCATTTATATGGAGGAAAGAAGGTAGAAGCCCATAAAGGAGGTTGCAGTAACATATGTGCGTTTTCCAAAGGAGTTTCGGGGCTTTATAGGTATGCTCATGACTAGTGTTGTGTAGACCTAAGCAAACGTTTTGAAGCAGAGTTTGTGCAACAACGTAAGAGGGAGAAGTACAAAAATTGGAAGAATGCTTATGGTATCAAGTTGTCGACCATTGTGGGGAAGAATCTGCGGTATCGTAAATCGGTTTTCAATTCTTAAAATCTCCGCTGGTGGCTGAATGAATGGATACTTTTTAATGTAATGCACGATTTGGTAGATTAAAAATAATGAGTAGCGTTTGTTGAAAAGACATTTTTACAATGGGTGCACTTTGTCATAAGGACGTGGGGGGATTTATTTGGTAAGGCGGCTTAAGCACATCACCTACGCTCTAATAGCTACATTTGTTTTTTTTACCATATTACCAGCTGCAAATAAAGTGGAGGCGAAAGTATTTTGGGGGAAAATTGAACTAAAGTCAGGAATGATCGGAAAAATTACTATTTTACAAGATACGAACCTCTACCGTATTAAAGACAATAAGCTTTATATAGTGCGTAAAGTGAAGAAAGGGCAAGAATTTGGAGTCTATTCTGATAGATACCAGCAAGGGGTTGGCAGGTTATACGGCCTCGGCGTGGGAATTTATGTGCCGCAATCCAGTGCTATCAAATATGAAAAGGTTCCCCAAACGATGATTGAACAATTAAAGCGTGAACAACGGAAGATTAGCATTTCGCCTGAACAATATATTAAACACACAGGTTATAATATTTCTTATTGTTATGAAAATTTAATAACAGGGGATAAATTTGCCTATGGAGGAACAAAAGTTTATCGTGCAGCTAGCACCATTAAGTTGCCGTTGGCTTTATATGTTTATAAGCTTGCCGCTGAACATAAGATTAATTTAGAGGAAAAACTAACGTATAAACGGTACCATTATTATGGCGGCAGCGGAGTTATCCAAAAAGCAAGAGTAGGTACAAAATACACAATTCGCGACTTAGTAAAGTATGCAATAGTCCATAGTGATAATATCGCATTTATTATGTTAAAAGAAAAGGTAGGACAAAACAATTTCGTGCGTTTTATGAGAAGTTTAGGCGGGAAAGTGACATATCCAAACGGGAAAAATATGACCACTGCTGAAGATCTAGTTACATATGCAAAGGCTGTTTATCAATTTGAAAAACAATCTCCTCAGTTAGGTAAGGAGCTTGTTTATTATCTAAAGCATACGGATTACCAAACAACTATTCCTGCAGGAGTCCCTAATTTGGAAGTAGCCCATAAAGTAGGTTATATTCCGATGGAGCTTATTTACAATGATGTCGGTATTGTTTATGATGTTCAACCTTACGTATTGGCTATTATGACCACGGGAATTCCATATAGTAAGGAAGAAAAAGTAATAGCGGAACTTACAAAAATTATTCATCAAAATCATGTATCGCGTTATCAATCGAACGTGAAATAAGCCGGTTAGTGAAAATTGGATAAATAAGGAAATTGTTTTAAGCGGATATGAATGTATTTAAAAAACAACACATCTATGGTTTGTAGAATACAACTTTTAAAATGGGGGAGATTAAATGTTTAGTAAGATAAAGCTAATCATTTGTATCATTGCGCTCACACTAAGTTTTACTCTTTTATTCTCAACGGCGAATGAAGCAGAAGCGAAGGTACTTTGGGGGAAAATCGAACTAAAGCCAGGAATGATCGGAAAAATTACTATTTTACAAGATACGAACCTCTACCATATTAAAGACAATAAGTTTTATATAGTGCGTAAAGCGAAGAAAGGGCAAGAATTTAGAGTCTATTCTGATAGATACCGGCAAGGGGTTGGCAGATTATATGGCCTCGGCATGGGGATTTATGTGCCACAATCCAGTGCTATCAAATATGAAACGGTTCCCCAAACGATGATTGAACAATTAAAGCGTGAACAGCAGACGATAAGTATTACATTAAGTGCCGCAGGAGATGTAACGCTTGGACGTGATGAAAATTATGGATATGTAAATTCTTTTGATGATGTAGCAAAAAGAAATGGTATTCGCTTTTTTTCAAAAAATATAGAACCGATTTTTAAAAACGACGATTTTACCACTGTTAACTTAGAAACAACCTTAACAACCTCTACGCGAAAGGCGGAGAAAAAATTTCGGTTTCGTGGTCATCCATCGTACACAAAAATTTTAACATTAGCAGGGATTGAGGCAGTCAATTTGGCGAATAACCATACGTATGACTATTTGCAAAAAGGATATGAAGACACGATCGCAAACTTAAAAAGGGAAGGCATCGGTTATTTTGATGACAAACATCAGCTGTTGACAATAGTAAAAGGGGTCAAAATCGGTGCAGTTGGTTACAAAGGATGGGTTGATAATAGTCAGGTTCGCAAGCAAATTCTCAATGATATCCGCTCACTGCGGAAAAAAGGTGCAAATATTGTCCTTGTTCATTTCCATTGGGGCGAGGAAGGAAGTTATATTCCTAATAAAACACAAAAATCATTAGGACATTTCGCGATCGATAGCGGAGCGGATTTAGTTGTTGGACACCATCCGCACGTTATCCAAGGAATCGAAGAATATAAAGGCAAATTCATTGTTTATAGTTTAGGGAATTTTATGTTTGGAGGCAATAAAAATCCGACCGATAAAGATACTTTCATCTTTCAGCAAACTTTTTATGTTCAAAATGGCCAACTAACGGCTCGAAAAGAGATTCATATTATTCCATGCCGCATTTCATCTGTCACAACAAGAAATAACTATCAGCCAACTCCGCTAGAAGGAAGAGAAGCAAAAAGGGTGAAAACGAAAATATTCGATTTGTCTGCAAAAATAAAAAAACCGACGTGGAGCGTATACGAAATAAACGATTAAAAAATACAGACAGATATAAAGTTGCAATAAAGAATTCCTAGTTTTTATCTTAATATAAACTGAGATATAGTGCGTTAAATGATCAGCTGAATGTAAAACAACATTTGAATCATTACCTGTCACGCCCCGAAGTTTATCGAAGATTGCTAGAGACAGAGAGTCATTGATTGGTTCTCTGTCTTTTTTCGAAATGCGTGTTGAACGGAATTTTCTTTGAATCAATCGCTAAAGCCTTTGTTCTCCTTTAGGGGAATGGGGGCTATTTTGTTTTAGGAGGGAAAACGATGAGCAAGTATCAAACTATCAACCACCAACAGCTAGAAAGAGAGGTGCCTGCCAAGTAGCCGGCGAAGCGCGCCAACATTGTCAGCCTAAAGCTCGTTCGGGAATCTAGCGTTCCTTTACAAGGAGCGTCAAATCAAGTCCCCAGAAGATGCGTACAAGCTGCTGAAGCCGTTCCTTGTGGAAGCAGACCGTGAGAAGCTTGTCGTCGCTTGTCTTGACACGAAAAACTAGCCGACTGCCATCAACATTTGCCGCGTAGGCAGTCTCAATTCAAGCATCGTGCATCCAAGAGAGGTGTTCTATCGAACTCCGCTTCGATCGTGGTAGCGCACAACCATCCATCGTCTAACCCGACTCATTCAAGGGAAGACATCGAAGTGACAAAAAGGCTAGTCGAAGCAGGAAGAATCGCTGGCATTGAATTGTTGGACCATCTTATCGTTTGTGAAAAAAAGTTCGTTTCGTTAAAAGAAAAAGGCTACATTTGAAAGGAGATGAGAACATGGAAGAGTTCGTAGAGTGGTTTGTACACATGATGAGAAGCAAGTTCGGTGTAGAAGTGCAGCCTGGAAAGATAGGTTCCGAGTCTACGGAATTGTATCACGATGAGTCTGAGCATTTCCTTCTAAGAAGAATAAATGGGACTGCGTGCCTGTGCACTGCCATCCGAAAAGTAGACGGTATAAATTCATTGACAAACCATTAAAAATACATTAAAGAAAATATTGGTAATTAATAGAGGAAGGAGCCACGAAGTACCGGAAGCGGCAAACCGAAGCAGAGCCGTTGTTTGGGCAAATCAAGCATAATCAGCAATTTCATCGGTTTTCATTGAGAGGCCTCCCAAAAATCACCTTGGAATGGGGTCTAGTTTGTGCTGCCCACAATTTGAAAAAGTGGGTGGCAACCACCGATCCGACAAGGAAAAAACAGTGAGAAAAAGAAAGAGGCAGAAGCGATTTTTCTCGAAAAATATCCAATAATAACCAAAAAAGAGAAAAAAGAAAGAAGAGGCTGGCTTCAAAAAGTCGATTCAGCGACCTTTTGAGTCAGCCTCTTATAGTTATTTAGTAACAATATCATGTTTTTTCCTTTTCTTGAGTGCCAAAAATAAAATTCCAGTAAGAATGATCAACCCACCTGCAATTGACAAGATAATATTCGTGATATTTGGTACAACAACTTCCATATAAGTTTTATTTTTGTCTCCAGGGATTAATTGCCATTCAAGTGTTTGGCTATCGTTTTTTACATTTGAAGCATTGTGACTTTCTGCTTTAACTGGAAGATCGAGTAATAATTTTAAATCCATTTGATTTAGTACAGCATTATTAATATTTGACATTTCTTCATTATGAAGATCCTCGGAAATTCCTTGATTTACCGCCTCTAGGCGTATGGGTAAAAGGTTATTATCATAACAGAGCAAAATAAATCATTGAAGTAGAAAAAATAGGGGAATTCAACCCCTACTTTTTATTTTTTTGGAGTAATTTTCATTTGGTATAAATTCGATTCAAAATATTTGAAGAAAAGGTATGGTGGTTTCCAATAGAAAATGCTGACGTAAGGATGGATGACGTCTTTTTGATGGGTTTTTACGTTATATAAATACAATGATTTAGATATATTATCCGAAACCAACAAATGCTCGTCATCCAACCAATCTACATCAATTGTTTGTTTGAAATCTTTGATCGGACCAGAAGAAGTGTATAACATGGTATTTTCGCCATCTTTATCATCCAAGATGACCCATTCTCCTTTCGAATTGAGCCGTAATGAAGTCGGGTTTTTGATCTCTTCAGAAACGGAAGCGTGTGTTAGTGTGTTTACCCCAATTTGCAATAAATCAATGCTTTTTTTCTGCGGCATATATACATAAAAACCTTTGTTATGAATAGTGCTTGCGAAACTAGTGTGAGGCAAAGACCATTCCCGATAGTTAACAGGGAATTTGTTTTCAAATTGAGGCAATACTTTTGTTTCTGTGATAGTTCCTCGATTATCATATTCTGTTTCATATGAATGATAACTATACAACAAGATTCCGTCGGTGTATAACATTTGCTCAATCGGTCCTTCAAAGGATTTTCCAATGACGTCTCGATGCAATTTGTTTTGGATATCATACCAAAGGATATAATCGGAGCCGTATTGTTCTTTGATAAAAAATACAAATTGGTCATCTGGAGAAATCATTGCTTTTTTGATATTATTCGCAATAAGTTCTTTTTTATCTTGTTTATAATCATATAAAAATAGTTCGTTGTTGTTGGCTTGAATTAATAAATGTTGATTTGTGGCGCCTAAAAGCATTGGATATTCTTCAGTAAATGAAATTTCTTTTGGTTTTTCAATGACAAATCCTTGAATCGTGGTTTTTGTTTTATTGTTTGATTCAAAAGGGTTTTTGGTTGTGTCTTTGTGGTCAAAATCAGTTGGAATTTTGTTTTCTTTTTTCTTCGTATTGTGATGTTGTTTATCTGGATCGGTAGTTTTGGTTTCAGAAGAAGGGGTGTTTTTGAAAGAAATATCATTTGAATGAGAAGTCAATTGAAAAATAAGCAATGCAATAAAAATAACAGCAACAACACTTAAACCAATCAAAATCCATTTTAATTTTTTGGAATGATTCATAATAACACCTCCAATTTTTTATAAACAAAATTCATTTCGATGTTATAATTGGTACCGTCAAGAATTTTGTGTAATGTAATGGGGTAGGGTTTCTCTGAAATGGATTTGGAATGAATAGGGAACTAGTTTCCTCCAAACAGGAGACTGAATATTCAGTCTCCTGTTTGGAAAGGGAGA